>JARLIT010000096.1 GCA_031291575.1 Ancalomicrobiaceae bacterium | reverse complement strand
CCTGCCGGCGCGCGGAGAGGTGCTTGAGATCGGTCGCGGACGCGTGCTGATCGAGGGGAGCTCGGTCGCCATCCTCTCCATCGGCACCCGCCTCAAGGCCGCGCTGGCGGCCGCTGAAGAGCTCGCCGCCTGCGGCCTCACCGCCACCGTCGCCGACGCCCGGTTCCTGAAGCCGCTCGACCGCGATCTGGTCCGGCGCCTGGCGCGCCAACACGAGGTGTTGATCACCGTCGAAGAGGGCTCTATCGGCGGCTTCGGCAGCCATGTGCTACAGGCTCTCGCCGAGGATGGGTTCCTCGACAAGGGACTGAAGGTCAGGACCATCACTCTGCCGGACCAGTTCCTCGACCACGATTCGCCAGAGGCGCTCTATCAGGCGGTCGGGCTCGATGCCCGCGGCATCGTCGCCAAAGTGTTCGAGGTGCTGGAACGTGTTCCGCTCAGATCGAAGCGATCCGAGCGGTAGGAGGATGCCGAGACCGCGTTACCTGACGCGAGGGCCCATGCACGCAGCCGGGACCGAAGGCCCGCAACCTAGAGCATTTCCCGCTCAGATGGAGTCATCTGAGCGATAAGGAAATGCTCCAGATTCAATAACTTGAGCGTGTCCTTATCGTTCGGATCGGTTCTATCCGAACGGGACACGCTCTGGCCCGGGAACGAGACGATGAGCCTGAAGACGATCCGCCTGGCGACCTATGTGGCGATTGCCGCCGTCATCATCCTGGGCGGCGCGACCTTCGCCCTCGTCGGCGGCGGCGGTCTGACCAAACCGAGCCTCCTGATCGCTCCGACCAATACCATCGGCGGCCCCTTCCACCTGACCGATCAGACCGGCAAACCGGTGACCGACAAGGACCTCCTCGGCCGGCCGGCGGCAATGTTCTTCGGCTACACGTTCTGCCCCGACGTCTGCCCGACCACGCTCACCGAGGTCGGCGACTGGCTGAAGGCGCTGGGGCCCGATGCCGACCGGCTGCAGGTCGTCTTCGTCACCGTCGATCCGGAACGCGACACGCAGGACAAGATGAAGGACTATCTGACGTCCTTCGATCCGCGCATCCGCGGCTTGACCGGGACGGCCGAAGAAACGGCCCAGATTGTCAAGGACTACCGCGTCTATGTGAAGAAGACCCACCCGGAGAGCGGCTCGGACTATCTCGTCGACCACACAGCCGCCGTCTACCTGATGGATCGACAAGGCTATTTCGTCGGCTTCATCAACTATCAGGAAGAGCCCGAGAAGACGATCGCCAAGCTCAAGGAGCTGATGGCGAGGGGGTGATTGGCGCCGCATGGCAGCGATCGGCGGGCGGAGGCGGGCGGCGGTGGACACTTCGGGGGGAAGCCGGCAGAGGCTCGACCAATGGCTGGTCGAGCACGGCGTCTACGCGTCGCGGGCACGGGCGCGCGACGCCATCCTCAGGGGCGAGGTGCTTGTGTCCGGCCGGCCGGCCGCGAAACCCGGGCAGATCGTCGAGGCGGGCGACGCGGTCGAGGTCAGCGATCCGGCACGCGGGTTCGTGTCGCGCTCGGCCTTGAAGCTGGCGGCGGCGCTCGACGCCTTTTCGCTATCGCCCGAGGGCGCCGATTGTCTCGATGTCGGCGCTTCGACCGGTGGCTTCACAGAGGTGCTGTTGCAGCGCGGTGCGGCGCGCGTGATTGCCCTCGATGTCGGCCACGGCCAGCTGGCACCATCGATCGCCGGGAACCCGCGCGTCATCTCGATGGAGGGGGTGAACGCACGCGAACTGACCCCAGGCGACCTGCCCTATCAGCCGAACCTGATCGTCGCCGACGTCAGCTTCATTTCGCTGAAGCTGGTGCTGCCGCCGGTTCTGGCGCTGGCGACGGCCGCCGCCGCGGGCGCGTTCCTGATCAAGCCGCAGTTCGAGGTCGGGCGCCAGCACGTCGGCAAAGGCGGGCTCGTCCGCGACGAGGCTGTGGCGCTCGCTGCCGTCTCCGGCATCGAGGCCCTCGTCCAGAGCCTCGGCTGGCGGCTTCTCGGCCGCACGCCCTCGCCGATCGCCGGCGGCGACGGCAACCGGGAATATCTGATCGGGGTCCGGCGGGGCTGACGGCGCCGATCCGGCGTTTCGCCCTTGCATTCCGGCCGGCCAGGGCCCAAGGAAGCCGCCTCAACCAGGATGAGGGCCGGCGTGGAAGACCAACAGGAAGAGATCGTCACCATCGTCGCCATCGGCCACAAGGGCGACGGCGTTGCCGAAACCGGCAGCGGTGGCCTGTTTGTGCCGCTGTCGCTGCCAGGCGAACGGCTGAGGGTGACGCGCTTGGGCGAACGCGGCGCCATCCTGGAGGTGCTCGAACCGAGCCCCGACCGGGTCGTGCCAGCCTGCCCGCATTTTGGCATCTGTGGCGGCTGCGCCCTGCAGCACATGGCCGAGCCGGCCTATCTCGAGATGAAGCGCCAGGCGATCGTCGCCGCCTTTGCCGATCGCGGCATCGAGGTCGAGGTGCCCACTCCGGTGACCGTTCCGCCGAAATCGCGCCGGCGCGCCGTGATCGCCGTGCAGCGCACGAGCCGTGGCAACGTGGCGGGCTTTCGCGAACGGCTGTCGCATACGGTGGCCGAGGCGAGCCAGTGCGTGATTGTCACCGAGGCGATCCGCACCGCCCTGCCCGCGCTCGCCCGCCTCGCCGAGGTCCTCAGCTTCGACAAGAAGGGTGCCATCTTCGCCGTCATCGACACCGAGACCGGTCTCGACGTCACGGTGATGGAGGGAAAGCTCGCCGAAAGCCGCCGGCAGGAAGCGATCCCGCTGGCCCTGAAGCTCGGGCTCGCCCGCTTCTCGGTCGGCTCGGAAATCATCGTGGAAGCCCGCGCACCGATCGTCCACTTCGGCAAGGCGGCGGTGGTACCGCCGCCCGGCGCTTTCCTGCAGGCGGTTGCGGCAGCCGAGCACGCGATGGTGGCCGAAGTGCTGACCGCCGCGACGGGCGCCCGGCGGGTTGCGGACCTGTTCTCCGGCTGCGGCACCTTTGCCCTGCGGCTGGCCGAGACGGCGCGGGTGACGGCAGTCGAGAGCGATCGACGCGCGCTCGATGCGCTCGAGCGGGCCGCTCGCCATACGCCTGGCCTGAAGCCGGTGGAGACCGAGGCCCGCGATCTCTTCCGCCGGCCGCTGATGGCCAAGGAACTCGCGGCGTTCGACGCCGTGGTGTTCGACCCGCCGCGCGACGGGGCGGCGGCGCAGGCCAAGGAGATCGCCAAGTCGAAGGTTCCGGTGGCCGTCGCCGTCTCCTGCAATCCGGCGACCTTGGCACGCGATGCCCGCTATCTCATCGACGGAGGCTACAAGCTGACCTCGGTCAAGGCCTTCGACCAGTTCCTGTGGTCGCACCATGTCGAGGTGGTGGCGCAGTTCAACCGGTAGGGAGCGTAACCGACCGTCTTGGAAGCGCCGCCGTTCGCTGCTAGTGCCTCAGACTGCGTCATCCGGTAGAAGTCCGGGACAAGAAAGACCTCGAGACGACGATCAGAGGCCCCATGGCAGAGCTCGATCCCTCCATCATCGCCGACACGCCGCTGTTCCAGGGGCTCGGCGCCGACGTGCTGCGCGATGTGCTGAAGGATGCGCGCTCCTACCGGCTGGCGCGCGGCGAAGCGGTGTTCGCCCAGGGCGACGCGCCGGATTCCTTCTTCCTGCTGTTGGACGGCCACTTGCAGGTGGTCAAGATCACGCCCACCGGCCAGCAGGTGGTCGTGCGCTATGTCGCGGCGGGAGAAATCTTCGGCGTCGCGGTGGCGCTGGGCATGCGGGCCTATCCCGCCAGCGTGGTGGCGACCGTCGACAGCGTCGTCATCCGCTGGCCGTCGTCAGCCTGGGGCGGCATGATCCAGCGCTGTCCACCGCTGGCTGCCAACATGCTGCAGTGGGCCGGCTCGCACATCACGGAAGCCCATACCCGCGTCGTTGAAATGTCGACCGAGCAGGTGGAGAAGCGCGTCGCCCACGCCATCCTCAGGCTCTTGAAGCAATCGGGCAAGCAGACGTCCGAAGGCGTCGAGATCGCCTTCCCGATCAGCCGGCAGGACGTCGCCGAGATGACAGGGACGACGCTGCATACCGTCAGCCGCACCTTGAGTGCCTGGGAGCGCGACGGCATCGTCGAATCGGGCCGGCAGCGCATCGTCGTGCTGCAGCCCGCGCGGCTGGCGGCACTCGCCGAGGAATAGGCAGTCGGCGGCCATCGCCAGCGGAGCTGCGGTCGTTGGTCCTCGAGTGCTGCCCTTCATCCTGAGGAGCGAGCGTCAGTGAGCCTCGAAGGGCGAAGGGCAGCTGCTGACGCGGCGGAACGCCTTTGCCGTCCTTCATTGTTCGAGGCTCACTGACGCTCGCTCCTCACCATGAAGGGCCTGCCGACCTGCCGCAACGAGGCGCTCACCCCGTCGACCGCATTTCTGTTTGTCGGGGAACAACAACTCCGCATCTCACCTCGGCTAGGCAATCTCCGTCATCATTTCCGGCCGCTTGCGCGTGCCGATGTCCCACGACGGAGAGACCCGATGTTTTGTTATCAATGCGAACAGACCGCCCATGGCACCGGCTGCACCAAGATCGGAACCTGCGGCAAGTCGCCCGAGGCCGCCGACCTGCAGGATGCGCTCATCTTTGCCGCCCGCAAACTGGCGACGAGCGTCGCCAAGGTTCCGGCGTCCGAGCGTGATGCCCAAGTCGCCGTCCTCCTGGAGGAGGCGTTGTTCATGACGGTGACCAACGTCAACTTCGATCCAGAGATCATCCTGGCGCTCGTCAACACGCTCAACGCCGCGACCGGCCCGGCTGCCGGCATCGCTGCTGGTGCCGATGCGGCTGCGGTCGCCGCCTGGGCAAAGGACTCCGGCATCGAGGCCCGCAAGGCCGCGCTCGGCGAAGACGCCACCGGACTGCAGGAACTTCTCCTCTACGGCCTGAAGGGCATGTCCGCCTATGCGCATCACGCCCGGCAGATGCAGCGCACCGATGCGACTGTGGACGCTTTCGTCGTCGAGGCCTTGGCGGCGATCGATGCCGGGCTCGCCGACATCGGCGAACTGTTGCGCCTGAACCTCAAATGCGGCGAGGTGTCGGTCACGACGCTGGCACTGCTCGATTCCGCGCACACGGACACGTTCGGCAAGCCGACGCCGACACCGGTGCTGATGGGCCATATTCCCGGCAAGGCGATCCTCGTCTCCGGCCACGATCTCGTCGATCTGAAGGCGCTTCTCGAACAGACCGAGGGAACCGGCATCAACGTCTATACCCACGGCGAGATGCTGCCGGCGCACGGCTATCCGGAACTGAAGAAGTTCAAGCACCTCGCCGGCCATTTCGGCGGCGCCTGGATGAAGCAGCAGCGCGAGTTCGCCGAGTTCCCCGGGCCGATCCTGATGACCACCAACTGCCTGATGATGCCGTTCGAGACCTACGAAGGCCGTCTCTTCACCCGCAGCGTCGTCGGCTGGCCGGGCATCGCCCATATCGAGGGCCGCGATTTTTCCAACCTCATCGCCGCCGCCCTGGCTTCGCCGGGCTTCACCGACAGCGTCAAGCACGGCGAACATCTGGTCGGCTTCGGCCACGACGCAGTCATCGGCGTTGCCGACAAGGTGATCGATGCGGTGAAGTCGGGCGCCATCAAGCATTTCACCCTGATCGGCGGCTGCGACGGCTCGGAGGGCGAGCGCTCCTACTTCACCGACCTCGCTCATGCCCTGCCGTCGGATTTCATGATCCTGACGCTCGGCTGCGGCAAATACCGGGTTCTCGGTCACGACTACGGCACGATCGCCGGCCTGCCGCGCCTCCTCGACATGGGCCAGTGCAACGACTCGTTCTCCGCCGTCAAGGTCGCGTTGGCGCTCGCCGATGCTTTCAACTGCTCGGTCAACGACCTGCCGTTGTCGCTGGTGCTCTCCTGGTTCGAGCAGAAGGCGGTCTGCGTCTTGCTGGCGCTGTTGCACCTGGGGGTGAAGAACATCCGCATCGGGCCGAAGCTGCCGGCCTTCGTCACGCCGAATGTGCTGAAAGTGCTGGTCGATACATTCGGGCTGATGCCAATCGGCACGGTCGAGGGCGATATCGCAGCAATGGCGGCGTGAGAGCGATTGCAGCGATCTGAGGGGCACTCCCGCAACGGGCGTCACCCCCGGCGAGATTGGCGAAGCCAATCGAGGGAAGGGGGTCCAGGTGACACGTTGGACTTCCTGGATCCCCTTCCCTCGCGCCTCTGCCGAGACGCTCGCCGGGGATGACACCCATTCGACTGCAGCGACTTTGTCATCGGGGCCGCGACCGGTCATCCCCCGTCGCCTTTTGACATCGCGTCCCGAGCGGGCGACGATAGGATGGTTCCAAGCTCCGGCTGTGCCGGCCGAAGACCGTCCCCTCCTTGCGCAGGTCCCCGATGCCGCTCACGACCCTTGCCGCCTCGCTTGTCGCGGCCATGCTCTACGTGCTCTCGCCCGGACCTGCCGTCCTGGCGCTGATCGGCCTCGGCGCCTCCAAAGGTCGGCAGCCGGCGATCCGCTTCGTCACCGGGCATCTCGCTGGCGACTTCCTGTGGTGCGGCCTCGCCATCTTCGCCCTCGTCAGCGCCGAGACGATCGATCCGCGCATCTTCGGCGTAATCGCCCTCGTCTGCGCCTCCTATCTCGGCTATCTCGGGTTTCGCTCGCTCACCGCCACCTCCGCCAAGGCGGCGGAAAACCTCATCGGCGACCGGCCATTGAGCCGCGGCGTAGTGTTCGGGCTGACCAACCCGAAGAGCTATCCGGTGGCGCAAGCCATGTTCGCCGCGCTGTTTGCCGGGCTGACCGGCGGCCTGACGTTCTCCTCGATGCCGTTTCTGCTGACGGCGGCCTTCTGCGGCTTCATCTGCGGTAATGTCGTGCTGATCTGGCTCGTCGGCACGAAGATGTTGCGCCGGCTCTACCTGGCGCGCGCCATCTGGATCATCCGCGGCACCGGCCTCTTATTCATCCTGTTTGCCCTCAGGACCTTCTGGGAAGGCCTGATCAAGCTGACGGGGTGAGCGGCGCCGGGCGAGGCCCGACAAATCGCTCCAGTGGAGCGATTTGAGTCGCGAACGCGCCGAGGCCCAAGCGAGGCGTCGGGCCTCGATATCCGTGAAGGCGCTCAAGCGGGTCGCTGCTTACACCGTGATCTGCTGGCCGAGTTCGACCACGCGGCCGGAGGGGATGTGGTAGAAGTCCGTGGCATTCGCCGCGTCCTTCGCCATGGCGATGAACAGCTTGTCCTGCCACAGCGGCATCCCCGAAGTGGGCGACGCTTTGAACGTACGTTTGCCGACGAAGAACGTCGTCGTCATGATGTCGAACTTCAACCCCATCTTGCGGCAGGCGGCGAGTGCCTTCGGCACGTTCGGCGATTCCATGTAGCCGAACGTCACGACGATGCGCGTGAAGTCGTCGGAGATCGGTTCGATCACTACGCGCGTTTCTTCCGGCACGTTCGGCGTCGGCGCCGTGCGCACGGTCAGAATCACATTCTTGGTGTGCAGCACATTGTTGTGCTTCAGGTTGTGCATCAGCGCCGCCGGCGCCGTCTCCGGATCGGAGGTCAGGAACACCGCCATGCCCGGCGGGCGGAACGGCTTGGAACGCGCCAGCATCCTGACCAGGCTGTCGAGCGGCACACTTTCCCGGCGCGACTTCATGAACACGATGTTGGTGCCGCGCACCCAAGTCCACATGGCGACGATCATCGAGCTGGCGAGCATCACCGGCACATAGCCGCCTTCGAACAGCTTCAACAGGTTCGACACCATGAACACCGCGTCGACGCAGATGAACGGCGCGATGATCAGGGCCGACAGCCAGACCGGCCAATTCCAGACGCGGTGGAACACGACGAAGGCGAGGAGCGACGTCACCAGCATGGTGCCGGTCACCGCGATGCCGTAGGCGGCGCCCAGGTTGTCGGACGATTTGAACAACAATACGAGGAACAACACGCCGATCAGCAACAGCCAGTTGACGCGCGGCATGTAGATCTGGCCAGCGAGCGTCTCCGAGGTGTGGCGCGTCTCGAAGCGTGGCAACAGCCCGAGTTGCACGGCCTGCTGCGTCATCGAATAGGCGCCGGTGATCACCGCCTGGCTGGCGATGATGGTCGCGACCGTCGCCATCAGGATCATCGGGATCAGCGACCAGGCCGGGAACATCAGGTAGAACGGCTGCTTCAGCGTCTCCGGATGGTGCAGCACCAGGGCACCCTGGCCGAGATAATTGATGGCGAGCGCGGGGAACACGAGGCCGAGCCAGGCGATCTGGATCGGGCGGCGGCCGAAATGGCCCATGTCGGCGTAAAGCGCCTCGCCGCCGGTCACGGCGAGGAACACCGAGCCGAGCACAACGAAACCGAGGAAGCCGTGCTGCGTCAGGAATTCGACGCCGCGCAAAGGATCGAATGCCAGGAAGATGCCGGGATCATCGACGATGTGGATGAGGCCGCCGACGATCAGGATGGCGAACCATATCGCCATGATTGGCCCGAACCACTTGGCAACCGCCGCCGTACCGCGGCTCTGGACCGCAAACAGCCCGGTCAGGATGACGACCGTGATCGGCAGCACGTAGGGGTCCAGATTCGGAATCCACTCCTTGATGCCCTCGACGTCGGAGAGGAGCTTCAGGCCTTCGACGGCGGACAGAACCGAGATCGCCGGGGTGATGATCGAATCGCCGTAGAACAGCGCCGCGCCGGCGGCGCCCAGGGTGAAGACGAAGGCGGTGCGGGTGCCGAGCTTGCCCTCGATCAGGGCCAGGAGCGACAATGTGCCGCCCTCGCCCTTGTTGTCGGCGCGCATGAGAACCAGGACATATTTCAGCGTGACGGTGATGATCAGAGCCCACAGCAGCAGGGACACCACGCCGATGACGTTGTCGCGATCGAGAACGCCGGCCCTGGCGGTATGGGCGACGGATTCGCGCAGCGCGTAGAGCGGGCTGGTGCCGATATCACCATAGACGACGCCGACCGAGCCGAGGGCGAGGGCCCAGAGGTTGTCGGGATGACTATGGGAGGAATTGTGTGAGTCCCCGTTTGAGGACCCGTTTGGGCCATGGTGAGGGGACGACGCGGTGTCGGTCGTCTCGACAACACTTTCGGTCATGCAGGGCCATCAGCCTTCCCGGGCGTCAACGGACGTCGTCTCGGGCAGCGTCGGCGTTCTACCCGCGTCCCTCTTCGGGATCAAGAGGGCGCTCCGGTGGCGAAAGTAGGGTGGCAATGCGGCGAGGATCCTGGCTATCCAACATCGACGGCAATATCGCCTTGCCTCGCCAAACCGCATCGGGCACGGTTTGCCCGAATTTGCCCCAAATTGCCTCCCCGCGGCGCCCTCGACCCGGCTTCGCGGCTGTCTTCTCTGTCGTCCCAACCGTGTCAGATCGACCCTGAAAGGCATCCCCATGACGTCGTTCCGCGCCCTTCTCGTCAGCCGCGACGAGGCGACCAAGGCCCAGTCGGTGGCACTCACCGAGCTCACCGAGACGGATCTGATGGAAGGCGACGTCACCGTTGCCGTCGAATGGTCGACCGTCAACTACAAGGACGGGCTGGCGGTGACGGGCAAATCGCCGGTCGTTCGCCGCTTCCCGCTCGTCCCGGGCATCGATTTCGCTGGAACCGTGGTAGCCTCCGCCGCGGCGGGGTTTGCACCGGGAGACAAGGTGCTCCTGAACGGCTGGGGCGTCGGCGAGACGCACTTCGGCGGCTATGCCGGGCTGGCGCGGGTGAAGGCCGACTGGCTGCTGCACCGGCCCGAAGGGCTTGATGCGCGCTCGGCCATGGCCATCGGCACGGCAGGCTACACGGCGATGCTGTCCGTTCTGGCAATCGAGGCAGCCGGCGTCACGCCGGCATCCGGGCCGGTTGTCGTCACCGGCGCGGCGGGCGGCGTCGGCTCGACCGCGATCGCGCTATTGTCGAAGCGCGGCTTCACGGTCGCGGCCGTCACCGGAAGGCCCGAGGAGGCGGACTATCTGAAGGGCCTCGGCGCCGCCGAGATCATCGCGCGCGCCGAACTGTCCGGCCCGGCCAAACCGCTCGCCCGCGAACGCTGGGCGGCGGCCATCGATTCCGTCGGCTCGACGACGCTCGCCAATGTCCTGTCGCAGATCCGCTATGGCGGTGCGGTCGCGGCCTGCGGACTGGCCGGCGGCATGGACCTGCCGGCCAGCGTCGCCCCCTTCATCCTCAGGGGCGTGTCGCTCCTCGGCATCGACTCGGTGATGGCGCCGAAGGCGAAACGCCTCGCCGCCTACGCCCGGCTGACAGAGGATCTCGACCGCCGGCAGCTCGATGGCATCACCCGCGAGATCGACCTCGCGAAGGTGCCGGAAGCCGCCGAGGCGATCCTCGCCGGACGGTTGCGCGGGCGTACCGTCGTCAAGGTCGGCTGAGGCCGAACAGCCTCATGGGCCGGCCGGCGGGACTGGACCGCCCGCAGCCGGTCCGGGCGGGGACGGCATGGGCGGTTTCGGCCGGATGACGAGAAGTTTCTGATACAGCCAACCGATGGCGATCAGGCTGAAGCCAAGGCCGATGAAGGAGAGAGCGCGGAAGATGCCGGTCAGCGCGCTCATGTCGAGAAGGAACACCTTCACCACGGTCAAGGCGATGATCGCCGCCGAGGCAAGCCGCGCCGCCGGCGAGCGCAGCAATCCACCTGCGATGAGGATGGCGACGCCGTAGAGGAGCCAGACGACCGAATAGGTCCAGAACTCTTCGTCGCTCGTTGCCGGCAACGGCGAGAAGGCGATCAGGCGGTACATCTGCACGTCGCCGCCGTGGAACCAGTGGCGAACCATCAAGCTGGCATAGACGAAGCCGAGCGCCAATCCGACGAGGCCCAGGGTGGCGATGTAGGCGGGCGGGCGGGAGTTCCGGCTCACCCAGGCAGCTGCTCCGGCGGCGAGCGCCGGCACGAGATAGCCGAGCAAGAGGTCGTTGAAGATGGCCCCCTCGCCGACATCCTCGCCAGAAAAGGCCGGATTGACGCCGATCAGCAAACCGAGGACGCCAACGACCAGCACCGCGAAGGCAATGGCGAGCGATCCCCCGTCATAGATCGGCGACTTGAGCCGGCCGGCGAGCCTGGAGAGTGCGGCGGAGTAGATCAGACCGACCGAGACCAGCAGCCCCATCTCGGTGACCGAAGACCCGCGCGCATAGACGTCGCCATTGTGGACGAGATGGCGGATCTCCAGCACCAGGAGCAACCCGGTGAAGACGACCGCCAGGGCCTCGATGATGCCGATGGCCGCATCCTTGTCGCTCCCCTCGCCGGCCCGCCGGCGGAAGGCGTACGCGGCATAGCCGAAACCGAGCGCCGGCACGCCGTAGCCGTAGAGGAGCCAGTTGAAGATCGGCGTCGAGCCGAGGTCGGCGCCGACAATGCGTGGTTCCCAAGCGATGCGGGCGAGCACAATGAGCCCGAAGAGTGCGGCGATCGGCTTCAGGATGGCGATCCTGCGGGTCCCATACACCCAGGCAATCGCCGGCACGACAAGGGCAAGCGCGATGGTGAGCGCCCCGCGCTCAAGCGCGATGGTGAGCGCCAGCCCGAGGGTTGCCACTGCGCCGACGGCGGCGACGGCGACCGACAGGGCCGGCTTGTCGATGTATTCCCGCTGGCCGAGCGCCCAGGTGAGCGCGGCGGCGACGGCGGCCAGCACCACGGCCAACGTGGCGAACAGCGGGCTCGGCGCCCAACCGTCGATCCTGAGCCAGGCCGACAACAGGATCAGCGCCGGCGTCAGCGTCGCGCTGCCGGCGAACCAGCCGCTCGACCGATCGGCCCCGGGCGTTGCGCGGATGGCGCCGAGCCCGCCGTAGACGACGAAGACGGCGACGAGCAGGCTGGCGATCGTGGCATATTCGCCGATGAGCTTGGGGCGAATGCGGTTGAGCCCGTCGACGCCCTGCACCAGGACGCCGTTATCGAGATTGGCCGGGATGTCGACCGCCCAGGCGAGCGCGGCGAAGACAGCGAGGATGGCGCCGATCGCAGCGGCCGGCACGACGGCCGGATAACGCCAGGCGAGCGCCAGACTGGCCGCGAGGACGAGCGCGGCGGCCGTGCGGCTCGCAGGGCCGTAGCCATCAACTTGCAGGAACAGGAAGGCGAGCACCGCGAGGCCGACGAGGCCGGCAAGGCCGAGCCAGTCGGGCGGCCGGTCCTGCGGTGGAAACACCGGCTCGTCGATGGAGACGACGAGAATGCCGGCATGGAGCGCGAGGAGGCCGAGGAGATAGGCCGCAGCCTCGATCGATCCGACGCTGGCGCCGCCAACCATGGCAACGATGACGAGGCCCCAGGCCAGCGCCAGGCTCAGCGCCGCGCTTGCCGCCCAGCGCCAGAGTCTCAGACGCGCCAGCCCGAAGGCGGCAAACGTGACGGCGAGAAGGTAGATGACGAGGGCTGTGGTGTTGGGCTTGTCGGTCGTCACCAACAGCGGGGTGGCATAGGCACCGAGGATGCCGAGGGTGACGATCCACGGACCATGCAGCAGCGCGATGGCCATGGTGCCGACGGCGACCAGACCGAGCAGAATGAAGGCGATGCCGGGCCCGATCAGGCCGTAGAGCGCATAGGCGCCGTAGACCGTGGCGAAGGCGGCGATGGTGCCGGCGGCCGTCAGCACCGAGGGTATCGGCGCCGGCGCGGATTCAACGGTCGGCTCCGATTCGCGCCGGCGCATGAACTCGCCCACGCCGATCAACGCGGCCGAGAACAGGCCGGCCAGAACGATGCGGGCGACGGGGCCGAAATAGCCCTGGTCGATCGAATATTTGACGAGGAAGACCGCGCCCAGCGCCAAGGCCAGACCGCCGAGCCAGACGCTCCAGCGTGTGCCGAGCAGTTCCTCGAAACTCCGTCCGGCGGCTGGCGCCGCTGGAACGCCCGGCTCCTGCAGTGGCGGCGGGACCGCCCCGCCCGGCAGCATCTCGGGATAGCCGAACTGCGGGCCGGCGGGCGGTGGAGGAGGGGGCAACTCCGGCGCGAGAGGCGCTACCGCTGGCGGTGTGACCATGCCTTCGGGGGGCGGTTCGCCGGTGGCGGCGGAGCCTTCGGGCGGCGGTTGGGTAGCCGTGACGGCTGGCGGCTCTGCGACCGGCGCCGCAACGCCCGGCGCGGCCTCGCCCCCCCGCTGCCGTTCGTAACGGGCGAGCCGCACGGCCAGCGCCGCGACTTGGGCGGCGTCGGCTTCACGCAGCCGCTCGAGGGTTCCGATGCGCGTGCGCGCGGTCCCGACCAGGATGAGCGCGATCAGCGCCATCACCGGAAACACCAGCACGAACAGAACGGCGAGAAGAATAAGGCTGGAATCGTCCATCGGACACCCCTCGTGCGCGGCAGGATCACGGTGCGGTGAGCCCCCGGGTTGCGACGCCCGGGGGGCGGGGCGGGTTACTTCTTGGCCGGCGGGGTCAGCGGCAGAATGATCGGAAACTGGGCCGCATTGCCCGGCCCATCCTGGCCACCGAGCACGACTTGCGGCACGTCGCCCTTCCAGTTCTGCTTCGCCTGGGCTTCGATGAGCCGGATATAGCCCTCCGGCCCGCCGGCGGCCTCCAGCTTGGCCTTGGTGGCGATGGCCTCGGCCTCGCCCTTCAGCTGGATGCCCTTGGCCTCGGCCTGCGCCTTCAACAGGTTGCCCTCGGCTTCCGCCTTGGCGCGGGCGAGGTTGCCGGTCGCATCGGCATTGGCGCGGGCGAGATTGGCGCGGGCCTCGCCCTCGGCCTGGGCGGCACGGGCGTCGGCCTCAGCCTTGGCCTGGGTGACCCGGGTCTTCGCCTCGATCTCGGCGCGGGTGGCGTCCTGCTGCGCCGTCAGAGACTTGGTGCGCGCCAGGGTAGCCTGATTGATCGCCTCGCGGTACTGCGGCGAGAATTCGAGCGCGTTCAGCTGCACCGCCGAGATTTCCAATTTCAGGATGCTGTCAAGGACGCCAGCCAATCCGACCTTGATCTCGCCGACCACCTTCTCGCGGTCGACGCCGGCGATCTCGTTTGCGGTGTGCTTGGAGATCACCTCGCGCACCACCTCGTTCGACAGCTTCATCACGTTGGAATGGACGTCGACGTTGCCGGCCTGGCCGATCTCGTAGAGGAGATGATAGGCCGCCGTCGGCGGTATCCGGTAGGTGATGCCGATATTGAGCGTCACCTCCTGGGTGTCGCTGGTGTAGGCCTTGCGCTCCGGCAGTTCGAACGTGTCGGTCGTGACGCGGATGCGGTCGGCGACGTCAATGAACGGTGCCTTGAAGTGCAGGCCCGGCCCGATCGGACCGGCGTCGCGGCCGATCACCTGGCCGAAGCGGGTGACGAAGGCGACGTCCGTCTGCGGCACCGTATAGAAGCTGTTGGCGCCGGCGACGATGACGACGACGGCGACAATGATCGGGATAGCGAGCCGGCCGAGACCGGACGAAACGCCCTTCAAGGACGTCAGTTGCGGCAAATTCTGAACCATGAAATGTGACCGCCTGCCGGCGATCCTCCCTGAATACGGGAACAGCAATAATACGGGGAGTATGTTGCCCACGGAGGGCTGCGAAATGCAACAGGGTGCCATGATCCGCCGCAATGTCCGGCACCACGGCCGATCTATTCACCGCCAGACGGTTGCCCCCGCGCCCCGGCCGGCTTGACAGCGCCCGATCGGCGTGGTCTTCGGGCGCATCATGCAAGCGCCCATCCAATCCGTCCTCCTCACCGGATTTCTGCTCGGCTGGTCGGTCGCCTGGCCGCCGGGCCCGATCAATGCCGAGATCGCCCGCCGCTGCCTGGCGCGCGGCTTCTGGGCAGGTTTCAGCCTGTTGCTCGGGGCCTGTTCGGGCGATGCCTTATGGGCGGTCGTCGTGTCGCTCGGCATGGGCGTGGTGCTGACAGGGACGACCATCCGGTTCGTCATGGGCATCACCAGCATCGTCCTGCTGCTTGCTCTCGCCGGCGTGTTCTTCAAGGGCGCCTGGACCTCGCTCCGGGCCAAGGATCCGGCTGCAGCCGAGGCAGCGCCCGCCCGCTTCGACAGCCGCCGCGCCGGCTTCCTGCTGGGCGCCGGCATGGCGCTGACCAGCCCCTGGAACGTCGCTTTCTGGCTTGCCGCCATCGGCCGGCCGGAAATGGCGCGCTACGGGCTCGGCTCACTGTTGTTGATGGCGGCAGCGGTGCTGGCCGGGGCGCTCATCTGGGGCATCCTGTGGTCGGCCTTTGTCACGCTGGTCAGACGCTCGGGCGGCGGCAGGCTCTGGGACATTGCCGTCAAGGGATTGACCGGCCTCCTCATGCTGTATTTCGCCGTCGCCTCCTGGATCGACCTCGTCAGCGCGAGCTGAGTCTCGCGATGGAGGCCAGCAGGCGGCGGACCAGCCGGCCGTCGATCAGTGCGAGGCCGGCGCCGATCAGTGCCATGCCGAGGAAATGGCGCACCTCCAGGCGCTCGCCCAGCACCAGCGCGCCGAGCAGGATGGCGCTGACCGGAACCAACAGCGTGATCAGTGCGGAGTTGGTCGCCCCCGCCGAGGCGAGCAGGCGGAAATACAGGATGTAGGCGAATGCGGTCGACAGCACAGCGATGCCGATCACCGCGCCGATCGCGGCCATGCCAGGCATCGGCAACTGCCAGGGCTGGTCGAAGCAGAGAGCGAGCGGCGCCAGCACCAGCGAGGAGGCAGTCAACTGTCCTGCCGCGGTGACTACGGGATCGAGCCGCATGCGGCCGAAGCGCCGCCCGTAGATGCCGGAGAAGCCGTAGCAGACGGTCGCCGCCAGACAGGCCAGTTCGGCGACGAGATCCGCGGACAGCCCGTCGAGCGCCGTCTCGCCGATCATCACGGCAACCCCGAGAAAGCCGGTCAGAATGCCGGCGATCTTGCCGGGGTTGAGCCTCTCGTCGGGCGTGAGGAACTGCGCGATGACGGCGGTGGTGAGCGGCGTCATGGCATTGAGGATCGCCGCCAGGCCGGCGCCGATGCGAGTCTCGCCCCAGACGATCAGCGTGAAGGGCAGCACGTTGTTGAGGATCCCCATCACCAGGAAGGCGGTGAGGGTCGGCCGGTCGGTCGGAAAGCGGCGGCCGGTCAGGCGCAACACCCCGTGCAGGATCAGCGCGGCGAGCCCCACCCGCGCCGTGACGATGGTCAGCGTCGGCAGATCGACGAGCGCCACCCGGATGAAGAAGAAGGAGCCGCCCCACACCACGGAGACGGCGAGGAGGGTTCCCCAGTCTGCGGCGGACATGGTGCGGGCTGAGTGCGTGTGCGACGGCATGGGCTCTCCGGGGACCGGTTGGCGGGACAGATCGGCGAAACGCCAGTGGGGCAGTTTTGACACGCGTGACTGTACAAGCTGCGAGTGGGATGCAAATGTCACAATAGGAGCATTGGTGGCTGTCGCGCGGTCCGACTATCGACTTCTTGCGAAGAAGACTGCCTAACGCGGTATTTCACGTTCAACAGCAACATTGGCGTCGATTTCGGCCGACGGGACGCCCAGGCGGCGCGGAAAACGGACCCGAAACACGTCGGGAAGCGGTGCGGAGCATCTTTCATGGTCGAACCAGCGATCGGGGTCGAGACACACCCGAGTCCGAGCCGCGAGCGGCGCGTCATCTGCTTCGTCAAATACGTGCGCTTCTCGAACACCAACCTATTCGTCGAGGAGCAGTTGCGCCGGGTCTTCCCCGAATTCGATGTCGACGTCATCGACCTGCGCGACTTCTTCACCCGGCCGTCGCTCGATCTGGCGGTGGCGCTGGGGCGCAACTGCCTCAAGATTCTGCGCGGCCTATTCCCCGGCGCCAAGCCTGAGCTGCCTTTGCGCGACTACGTCCTGCACAGTCTGTTGCGCGATCCTTTCGTCTTCCGCGCCATGGGCCGGCGTGCCCGATCGATCCTGGCCCGAGAGTCGCGGCCGATCGCCTTCACCTTCCAGACCCAAGGTCTGTGGGACAGCAGCCTGCCGGGGATTGCCAATTTCGTCTACACCGATGCGGTGGCTCTCACCAACCTGTCGTACCACGGGGTGGATCGGCATGGGCTCGCCCCTCCTGCCTGGATTGCCGAGGAACGGCGGCTCATCGCCTCGGCCGAAAAGATCTTCGTCATGAGCGACCATGTCGCGCGTTCGCTCACCGAGCATTACGGCGTGCCCACGACCCGCGTGCGCACGGTGCTCGTCGGCGCCAATGTCGAGCGCCCCGACCCGGCAATCGCGCCGGCCGGCCCGGACAACAAGACCATCGTCTTCGTCGGCGTCGACTGGGTGCGCAAGGGCGGCCCGGAGCTCGTCGAAGCGTTTCAGCAGCTGCCCGAACGGCACCGCGACGCGCGCCTCGTCATCGTCGGCGTGTCGCCAGCGATCGACGTGCCCGGCTGCACGGTCGTTGGCCGTGTGCCGCCCAGCCAGGTTCCGATCTACTATCGACAGGCCGCCATCTTCTGCATGCCGACGAAGATCGAACACTTCGGGATCGTCTTCATCGAAGCCATGCTGCACAAGCTGGCCGTCGCCGCGCCGCGCCAGGGCGCCGCCCCGGACTTCATCACCGACAGACAGACCGGCTGCCTGTTCGAGCCGGAGAACATGACCGACCTGGTTGCGACGCTGACCTGGTTGCTCGACCACCCTGTGCGGCGGCGCGAAATCGCCGAGGCCGGCTTCGCCGCCGTCAGCGATCGCTACACCTGGGACGCCGTCGGCGCCGCCCTGCACAGAGAGATCATCGCGTGCCCGTCGGTCGCGGCACAGCTCCGGGTGTGAGGATCTCTCCTGACGCCAGCGCGGCTCACCATTTCGGCGCGACGCGGCGGTCGAGACTCTCCTGGAAGCGGATCGGCTCGCCGGTCGAGGGCGTCACCAGCTCGCCCTCCCACATCACCCGGCGGCCACGCACGACGGTACCGACCGGCCAGCCGGTGACGCGCATGCCGTCGTAGGGCGTCCAGCCCGAGCGCGAGGCGGACCATCGGTTGGTGATAGTTTCGCTGCGTTTCAGATCGACGACGGTCAGATCGGCGTGCAGGCCGACGGCGATGCGGCCCTTGTCGGCGAGGCCGAAAATGCGCGCCGGCCCGTGCGAAGAGAGATCGACGAAGCGTTCGAGCGTCAACCGTCCCTTGGCAACATGATCGAGCATGACGGGGACGAGCGTCTGCACGCCGGGCATACCCGAGGGCGAGGCGGGATAGGGCTTCGCCTTCTCGTCCAGTGTATGCGGCGCGTGATCGGAACCGAGCACGTCGGCAACGCCCTGGTCGAGTCCCCACCAGATGCCGGCCTGATGCTCGCGGTCGCGCACCGGCGGGTTCATCTGGAGGAGCGTGCCGAGCCGGGCGTAGTCGTCGGCCGACAGCGTCAGATGGTGCGGCGTGACCTCGACCGTGGCGACGTCCTTCTGATGCGCCAGGAACTGCATCTCCTCAGCGGTCGAGATATGCAGCACGTGGATGCGGGCGCGGGTCTCGCGGGCGATGCGCACCAGCCGTTCCGTACAGCGCAAGGCGGCCACGGCGTCGCGCCAGACCGGGTGCGACGACGGATCGCCGGCAACCCTGAGCGGCTTGCGCTGTTCGAGCCGGTATTCGTCCTCGGAATGGAAGGCGGCCCGCCGCCGGGTATGCCGCAGGATCTCCGCGACGCCGGCATCGTCGGCGACGAGAAGATCGCCGGTGGAGGACCCCATGAATACCTTGATGCCGGCCGCTCCGGGCAGGCGCTCAAGTTCGGGGATATCGGCGGCATTGGCGTGCGTTCCGCCGACCCAGAAGGCGAAATCGCAGTGCATGCGCTGGCGTCCACGGGCGACCTTGTCGGCGAGCGCGGCCTCGGTCGTCGTCTCCGGCTTGGTGTTGGGCATCTCGAACACGGCGGTCACCCCGCCCAGCACCGCGGCGAGCGAACCGGTCTCCAGATCCTCCTTGTGCTCCTGGCCGGGCTCACGGAAATGCACCTGGCTGTCGATCACGCCCGGCAGAATGTGCAGGCCGGTGCAGTCGACGATTTCGCCGCCAGCATTCCGCGCCAGCGACCCGATGGCGGCGATGCGCCCGTGCCGGACGCCGATGTCGCGGGACCCCACGCCATCCTGGTTGACCACAGTGGCGTTCGCGAAGATCGTATCGAATGTCTCTGCCATGGGGGCTCCCGCGGGCGGTATAGCGGGCCAAGGCATAGCGCATGTTCCGGGCCGGCGAAATATCATCTCTCGGGGCATGGTGCCGGGAGGATCGCGGCGGACCGATCTGGCCCCGGCTTTGCTTCTCTTCTCCCAAGGCCGACCTTGCCGCGCCGTCCGGTCGACCCTACCTCAGCGGCTTGAAGGAGCACCGCCATGACCGATGCGCATCCGCCTGAGATCGCCCGCCTCGACGACCGGTCCGTCGTCTCGGTGACGGGATCGGACGCGACCAGCTTCCTGCATGGTCTGACCACTGCCAATATCGAGGCGATCGTGCCGGGGGCGGCTGGCTACGCCGCACTGTTGTCACCCCAGGGCAAGATCCTGTTCGATTTCTTCGTGGTCAACGTCGGCGACGGCTATTTGCTCGATGTCGCCGCATCGCAAGCTCCGGGCCTCGTCAAGCGGCTCGGCATGTACCGGCTGCGTGCGGACGTGACGATCGCTGACCGCTCGGCCGACTTCGACGTCGCCGCGCTCATCGGCTCGGCGGGCAAGGTGGCGCTGCCGGACGCGGCGATCGTCTTTGCCGATCCGCGTCTGGACGATTTGGGGGAGCGAGCAATCCTCGCCAAATCTGTCGGACTTCAGACAGAGCCGGGCGCTGCCGCAGCCTATCGGGCACGGCGGATCGCGCTCGCAGTGCCGGAAGCCGGCGCCGACTTCACTCTCGGCGAGGCGGTGCCGCACGACGTCAATTTCGACGACCTAGGCGCTGTCGACTTCAAGAAGGGATGCTACGTCGGCCAGGAGATCGTCAGCCGGATGAAGCATCGCGGCACAGCACGCCGCCGCCTCGTCATCGTCGCGCCGACGGAGGTCGGAACCGCGCTTCCCGCCGCGGGGACGCCGATCACATCGGGCGAACGCGAGATCGGCACGCTCGGCTCGTCGGCAGACGGGGAAGGCCTCGCCATTCTGCGCCTCGACTGGGCGCGCGAGGCGATCGATGCCGGCACGCCAATTCTTGCCGGCGATGTGGCACTCGCCGTGGAATTGCCTGCCTATGCCCATTTCGGCTGGCCGGAGCGCGTCGCGACCTGAAGCAACGGAGCGTGTCGCGACCTGAGCCTGCGGCAACTGCCCGGACTTCGCACCGGCTTGGCGGGATCGGCCAAGCCCTGTATCTAGGCGGGCGACGCAACGCAGAGCCGCCCGATTCCATGGCCGACAAACCCGGAGCCCCGCCCAGAGCCTGGCAGCGCATGCTGTCCGGGCGCCGGCTCGATCTGCTCGACCCCTCCCCGCTCGACGTCGAGATCGCCGACATCGCGCACGGGCTGGCGCGCGTCGCCCGCTGGAACGGCCAGACGCACGGCGAACATGCCTTTTCGGTGGCGCAGCATTCGATCCTCGTCGAAGAGATCGCCTGCCGATACGAACCGCAGCTGGAGACACGCTGGCGGCTGGCCATCCTCTTGCACGACGCGCCGGAATACGTCATCGGCGACATGATCTCGCCGTTCAAGCAGGTGATGGGCGGCAACTACAAGGAGATCGAGGCGCGGCTTGCTGGCGCCATCCACCTGCGCTTCGGCCTGCCGGCGAAGCTGCCGGCGGAGATCACCAAGCTCGCCAAGCGCGCCGATCTCGTCTCGGCCTATTTCGAGGCGATCGAGCTCGCCGGCTTCACCATCGAGGAAGGCCGGCGCATCTTCGGCCAGCCGAAGGGCTTTCCCGAACGGCTCGGGCTCGAACCCGCTCCCATCCACGAGGCGCAATCCGCCTTCCTCGCTCGGTTCGAGCAGCTGGCACCCTAGCTCGGAACCGTCCTGGCGAGTGGCCAGCCGCGAACGAGCGAAGATTTGGGCCGCAGACGATGCCCCGCAGCTCGGTTTTCGCGCCGTCGTGCTATGCTGGCCTCGCCCCGAACTGCCCTCCGCCAGCCGATCCCCGACCCACCGGAGCCCTTGATGCCGTCGATCCATGTCTGCTCGCTCGCCCGCATGCCCGATACCGTTGCCGAGATCGGTGCCAGCCATGTCGCCACGCTGATCAGCGCCGGAACGCCGGTGCCGACCCCGCCGTCGATCGCCCCGGACGATCACCTGACGCTCGCCTTCAACGACATCATTGAGCCCATTGAAGGCATGGTGCCGCCGGGCGAGGACCACGTCAGCCAGCTCATCGACTTCGTCCGCAGCTGGGATCAGGCGCGACCGATGATCATCCACTGCTATGCCGGAGTGAGCCGGTCGACAGCAGCCGCCTATATCGCCCTCTGCGCGCTCGATCCTGAGCGAGACGAAACAGACCTCGCCCAGGAGATCCGCCAGCTATCGCCGTCGGCCACCCCCAACTCCCGCATGATCGGCTTCGCCGATCGCATTCTCGGTCGGCAGGGCCGGATGGTCTCTGCCATCGCGGCGATCGGGCGCGGCGAGGACGCTTTCGAGGGGGTGCCATTCAGCCTGACTGTGCGCCGGGCGGACGGCAGCGAGGGGGCGAACGGGGCCTGACGATGGTCGAGAACGGGCTGGGACCGGGGCGGCCGCCAATCGAGATCGGCCTGTCGGCAGCGATCGTCGCCATCGATGGTGACAAGCCGGCGATCCTCGTCGTCGAGCGGGCCGGCACTCTGCCGGCGCTGCCGTCCGGTCCGTTCGATCCCCTCTCCCACCGCACGCTGGAGATCGGCTTGCGCGCCTGGGTCGAGGCGCAGACGGCCTTGAAGATCGGCTATGTCGAGCAGCTCTACACCTTCGGCGACCGCGGCCGGCATGCCCGTTTCTCCGATCGCGGGCCGCACGAGGTGTCGGTCGGCTATCTCGCCCTGACGCGCATCCCCAAGAGTTCGGCACGTGACGTCGGCGCCGATGCGGCCTTTACGCCCTGGTACGATTTCTTCCCGTGGGAAGACTGGCGCGGCGACCGGCCGGGGGTGCTCGACGAGCTCATCCTGCCCGAACTCAGGTCCTGGGCGGCCGACACGCCGACGCGCCACGAGGCGAACCGCGGCCTGGAACGGCGGGAGCGGCTCAGGCTGTGTTTCGGCGAGGACGGCATGCCCTGGGACGAGGAGCGGGCGCTCGAGCGCTACGAACTCCTGTACGATGCGGGCCTCGTCGAGGAAGCGGCGCGCGACGGGCGTGAGCGCGGGCTGAAACGGTTCGGGGCCGGTGCGGCGCCTGCCTTGGGCCGCCCCATGCAGCACGACCACCGCCGCATCCTGGCGACCGCCATCTCGCGGCTGAGAGGCAAGCTGAAATACCGTCCCGTCGTGTTCGAGCTGATGGCCGAGGCCTTCACCCTGACCGAGCTGCAGCGCACCATGGAAGCTGCGGCGGGCCGGCATGTGCACAAGCAGAATTTCCGCCGTTTGGTCGAGAACAGCGCGCTGGTGGAGCCGACCGGCGGCACGACGCTTCGAACCGGCGGGCGGCCGGCGCAGCTGTTCCGCTTCCGCCGCGACGTCTTGAAAGAGCGCCCGGCGCCGGGGCTGCGGTTGGGCGGCAGGGGGTGAGCGGCGACGGCCAAGGGCCGACAAATCGCTCCTGTGGAGCGATTTGAGCCGCGAACGCTGCGAACTTACGGCGAGCGGCTGGGCGGGAACGGTTCCGCCTTTGGCGCAACGCCCCCGACCTCAGGCTCGGGGGCGTCACCCTGATTCGCTAACATGGATCACGCAGCCGCGAAATCCTTGACGAACCCCTCGACCTCCTTGCGCAGGTCGACTGCCTGTCCTGACAGCCCGGTCGAAAGCGTCATCAACTGCGTCGAGGCGGACCCAGTCATCTCTGCCGCCTGACCGACCCCAGAAATGTTCTCGGTCACCTGATGCGTCCCGGTGGCCGCCTGCTGACAGTTGCGGGCGATCTCGGCCGTCGAAACGCTTTGCTCCTCGACTGCACTGGCGATCGCCGACGAGATCTGCTTGATGTCGCCGACGACGCGGACGATCTCGCTCATCGACGTAACGCTCTCGCCCGTCGCCTTCTGAATCTCCTGAACCTTCGCTCCGATGTCTCCGGTCGCCTTCGACGTCTGGTCGGCGAGTTGCTTGACTTCGGCGGCGACGACGGCGAAGCCCTTACCGGCCTCGCCCGCCCGAGCCGCCTCGATCGTTGCATTGAGCGCCAACAGGTTGGTCTGGCCGGCGATGTCGCGGATCAGGTTGACGACGTCGCCGATGGCGGAAGCCGCCGTGGCGAGAGCCCCGATGCGGACGTTGGATGTTTCGGCTTCCAAGAAGGCGGTGTCCGCAATCCGTGCCGAGTGGCTGACCTGTGAGCCAATCTCGCGAACAGAGGCCGCCAGTTCTTCGGAAGCGGCGGAGACGGTCTGAACGTTGGACGCCGCTTCTTCGGCCGCAGCAGCGACGGCTTGGGCTTGGCGCGACGTTTCTTCGGCAGTGGCGGACAGGTTCTTGGCGGAGTCGGCGACCTCTGCGGACGACTGGATGAAACTTCCGGCCAGCGCCTGCATCCGGCCGACGAAATCATTGGCGAGCTTCTCGCGGCGACTGAGTGTCTGCCGCTCGGTCTCCTCGCGCGACGTCTGTTCGCCGCGCAGCCGTTCGGCCTCTTGGAGACCGAGATACAAGGCCCCAATCGACTTGGCGATGAGTCCGATCTCGTCGCCGCGCCGAAGATACTGATCGACAATTGGCTTTCGGTTCTGGGCAAGGCCGTCGATCGCCGCCGAGATCTTTCCGATCGGTTTCAGCATGGCCGTTAGTAGGATGAAGGTGGCGCTGCCGACGACCAGTCCGAATAGGCCGAAATAGACCATGATCATCAGCGTCTGCTGCCACTGGCGCGCTTCGATCGAGGCCACAGTCATGCCTGTGCCGATGACGCCGAGCGCCTTTCCATCCATCCCGACGATCGGCACATATCGCGAGACACGGGCCTCCCCGGCGACTTGAGTAACGAACTCAACCGGCTCTCCGCGGGACGCCGCCGTAGCAATGTCAGAGCCCGCAGGAATCCGGGTTCCGATCATCAGGCGCTTGCCATCAGCGTCCCTGACCGAGGAAGAGGTGCGCAGAAAGTCGCCGGTGGCCGGCTCGTAGACCGCAAGAGTGGCATTCTCGATGGCGTGGTCGACGATCCGGTGATCGCCTTCCTTCGGCGGAAAGACCGGGGTTCGGATTCTGAGAATGCTGCCGTCCGCCGCCTTCTCGAGCCGGCTTCCCTCGAGACCGATCGCGGTCGCGTTCGCCAGCACTCCGATGCGTGTCGCCATCTCGGAGGCAACCTGTTGCTTCGCTTCCTGGCGAGCCAGGACGATCTGCACCAAAGTGAACACGATTGCGATCGCTGCCAGCACCACCGCAGTAATGAGGCTCGCTTTGCCGGCCAGGCCAATTTTCGATACTGTCACGATGTCTCCCCCCATTTCGATGGTGTCCGGCTACAGAAGCCGAGACACACCATCGTCACGCTTGTTCCGTCGGTGGCAGCACCTTTGGGGAAGGTCTCGTCCGTCTCCTGGACTCGACAACTCTCACCGGGTCGGAGGACGATCATTGCGCAGAGGCTTGCTCCGTGCGGCGCTTCGAATCCCTGCCGTAACTGCCTTGCTTCCCTCGCGGAAATGCATCTTCGTGAAGATTGACTTTGGCTTCGACTGGTTAATTATCGATTAATACGCAATTGCCCCTCGATATACCCGGTAATATTCATAGCAATGCATTCCAATATATTTACTTATATTATATACAGTGTCACAGATATCAAATTGATGCGTAGGTAACCCGATGAGACTGTACGACCGTGCACCAACCAGGCGCGGTCCCCTGGCCGAGTGGTCCGACTCCGACATTTGCATCCTGCTCACAGTAACGCCCGAAGCAAATGTCGGAATCGCTAGACCACAAGCAACTATTTGACTTTAGTGGCATTTTTAGTTTGACATTTGAGTTCGGTCGCGCTGTTGGCCGGGACGCAACTGTCAAGTGCGCTCCACTGGAGCATCCTGCATTCAGGCGGAATCGGCCGACGCAGACCTACAGAACCGAGGCGACCGCCCAATCCGGACCGGACCCGTTCAATCGTTCAATTTGAAATAGTGCCACGCCCCGTCGGCGCTGATGCCGACAGTGTAGAAGGAGTATTTGCCGGCCGACTTCATCTCCTCGAAGTCGCCGGAGGTGACGAACTTGTAGAGTTCGACCATCTCTCGGTCGGTGAGGTGGTCGATGGGCACGGTCGCGAAATACGGCCAGACGTACAGTTCGTTCGGCCCACCCGGATCGACCCGCGCCCAGCCGGCTTCGAGCACGTCGGTCAGGATGGCGAGGATCTCCAGCCCGGCACCGTCGCCCGACTGGCCCTTCAGATAATCGATCGGATCGACGATCTCATTGATGGAAAAGATCGGCGGCGTCTCGTTCTCATGGATGACGGCGCGCAACCGCTCCATGTCGCCGGAATAGGCGGCTTCGAGGATCTTCTTGCGCATCGCGGACACTTTGGCCGGCAGACTGTCGAGATCCTTGTGGATTTCCGGCCCCTTCAGATCCCCAGCCGTCTTGGCGTCGGTTCCCGTCGGCAGGCCCTCGATCGGCGGCTGCGGCGCGACGATGATGCGCTCGGTCTCCACCTTCTTGGTGGCGGCAACGGCGAGCGACGGGCCGGCAACGGCCGGTGCCAACAGGGCAATCAGGACAGTGCGGCGATCAATCATGGCGGCCTTCCGTTGAGCGGACTTTATCCGAGGTTTGCCTCAAGCGCAGGCCTCGGAGACGAGAATTTTCGCCCTGTTG
>JARLIT010000095.1 GCA_031291575.1 Ancalomicrobiaceae bacterium | reverse complement strand
CTCAACGGCCACGGCGTCGCCGCTCGCGGGACGCTGCGCAATCTCGTTGACAGGGCGAGGAAGGCCGGCGTCCTACCAGTGCTCGTCCCGGGTCCCACCGTGGTCTCTGACCCTATCGAGGCCCTGATTTGTGTAAACTTGTGCTGCGCCTTGCTCCGGTTGGGCAAGGTTCTGCGCTTGTAAGCAGATGTTATTGCTTAAGCAAAAGCGCGCACCTTGGTTCGGAGGCTCGTTGACCGCGAGTCTATTCACATGCAAAGTGCAATAGTCCATCCCTGTTTGGGACCCGCCACAACATGGTGCTGGAAAGAATGAAGCCGGAGCGCGAAGACCCGCCCCCCGAGTTATCCGTGAGGGCGGACGACACTATTGTCGAACGTAACAGCTGGCCGACTCTCCCACACGACTTCCTAGGATTTGGCCAGATCCTGGCTCTCGCTTCCGCCCGCAGTGCCACTTTACCCATTGTGGGTGGCCGGCGCCTTTGGTTCGTTATCGCGCTGGTCCTGGCCAGCCTGTATTGGCCGCAGCCAACTGAGGCTGCCGAAATTGTAATCCGCTATTTTCCGTCCGGCCCCATCTATGAATATCGCTGGAAGCTGCTGGAGCTTGCCCTGGCGCATGCGGGTGATGTCAAGGGCGACATCCGGTTAGAGCCCTATACGGAAGAGGTCACGCAAAATCGCGGCATTCTCCTGTTGCAGTCGGGGGCAATCGACGTTGTCGCCCTCGGCACCAACGGCGAGCGCGAAAGCAAGCTGCGCCCCATCAGGATCGATATCTCGCGAGGCATCGTCGGCTTGAGGTTGCTGGTAATCAGGGCGACGGACCAGGCGCGCATTGCGCAGATGGACGGAATCGGTTTACGGCAGCAGTTGACGTTTGGCCTCAATAGCCAGTGGGCGGACCTGCCGATCATGGAGGCCAACGGATTTTCGGTCACCACGTCGTCCGGCTATGAGAATTTGTTCGAAATGCTGGCTGCTGGCCGCTTCGACGCCTTCCCACGTGGTCTGAACGAAGCTCGGCGCGAGCTCGACGAGCGCAGGAACATCTATCCGCAACTCACCGTCGAGACGACCAAGGCGCTGTACTTCCCCTACCCGATCTATTTCTGGGTCAACAAAAACAATCCGGCACTGGCCGACCAGATTGAACGCGGGCTCAACATCTCCTTGGCGGACGGGTCGTTTCGCAAGCTGTTCGAGACGTATCACGCGGCAGAGATCGCCGCTATTCGGCACGAGAGGCGTCAGGTGATCCGACTGGACAACCCCATATTGCCGATCGATGCGACGCAGCCAGACACCAGTTGGTGGTGGCCGGACAGCAGCCCACTGCAGTGACGAGGACAGGCGATGCTCTCACCGCAGACGCTGGCCCGGCGCCTCCTCTTTACCCTGCTGCCGGGGTATCTGCTGCTCGCTTTCACCATGACCTGCGGCCAGTTGGCCATCCAGTACGACTCGGCAAGCCAAGCCATCATGGATGATCTGGCCTCGTTGGGGCGGACGGTCGAACCGGGCGTGACCGAAGCGGTCTGGGAACTCGACCAGGCCGGCCTGGATTCCATCGCCAGCGGCGTCCGGCAGAACGCCATCGTGACAGGCGTACTGATCACGTCCCAGGAAGGCAAAATCCTGGTCGTGGACGGCGTAATCCCACAGCCGGATGGACAGTCGCATGGAATTCTTCCACCGCAATATCGAAAGGACTCCGTCCCGCTGGTGCACAGATCGTCGGGTGTGCAGGAGCTTCCGATCGGCCTTCTGACCCTCTATTCCAGCGCGGACGTTGTCTTGGACCGAACGAAATATAGTTTCGTCATGACGCTGCTATCCTCGGCCGGGTTGACGATCGGGCTATGGCTGATCTTCTCCTGGACCATCAGCTATCGTCTGTCCCAGAGCGTCACCCGGGTCGCGACGACCGTGGCCGGCTGGCAATCCCAGACCGGCAGCCAGAGCTTCGAGCGGATTGCCTATCCCTATCACGACGAACTGGGGGAACTGGTCGATGCCCTCAATGAGAATCGGATCCAGTTGCTGCAGTCCATGCAGACGCTCAAGGAGGTAAATGCCGGTCTTGAGCGGAGCATCGCGGAACGAACCAGCGAGTTGCGGCAGGCCAAGGAGGCGGCGGAGGCGGCAAATCTGGCCAAGGGCCAATTCCTCGCCAATATGAGTCACGAGATACGGACCCCGATGAATGCCGTTCTCGGCATGCTTTATCTGGCTCTCAAGTCCGAACCGTCATCGTCGCTGCACAACTACCTGAGCAAGGCGCAAAGTGCTGCCCGTTCGTTGTTGAGCATCATCAACGACATTCTCGATTTCTCGAAGATCGAAGCGGGCAAGCTCGAGATCGAGGCCGTCGAGTTCAGGCTTGATGCAGTGCTGGAGCAAGTCGCCGACGCCATTGGTTTCCAAGCCGGGCACAAGGGCATCGAGTTTCTGATCCGCTACGACCCTTCGATTCCGCCTGTGTTGATCGGCGACCCGTTACGGCTCGGTCAGGTGTTGCTGAACCTGTGCGGCAATGCAGTCAAGTTCACCGAACAGGGCGAGGTGGAGTTGGCGTTCCGCTTGTTGTCGTCGACACCAACCGGGATCATCGTCCAGGTCCATGTTCGCGATTCCGGCATTGGAATTCCTCCTGAACAGCAGCAGAAGCTGTTCGAGAAATTCACCCAGGCCGACCAGAGCACCACGCGGCAGTACGGCGGTACCGGCCTGGGGTTGGCCATCAGCAAGCAACTGGTGGAACTGATGGGGGGCCGCATCTGGGTGGAGGATTCGGAGCCCGGACGGGGAACGACGATCTCGTTTACGGCGCTGTTCGGGATCGGGCCGCCCGACCAAATCCATCGCCTCGAACTGGTCGAGCAGGCAGGGCCGCTGTTGCAGGGCATTCGCGTCTTGGTGGTCGACGACAACAGCGTTTCGCGCGAAATCATGGCCGAGATGCTACGGTTCTTCCATCTTGAGATCGAGTCGGCCGCCAATGGCGTCGACGCCTTGGCGCTTGCGGCACACCGGCCTTTCGACCTCATTCTGATGGACTGGCGCATGCCGGGCATGAATGGCGATGAAGTGACGATGCGTCTTCATCGCACTTTGGCGCTTTCTCCGCGACCGAAGGTCGTGATGGTGACCGCCTATGGCCGCGAGGATGTGATCCGGCAGGCGGAACGCGCAGGTGTCGATGGCTTCCTGATCAAGCCGGTCTCGCCGTCGACCTTGCTCGATACCATTCTGTCGGTCCTCGGTCGCGGGCGCATCCTGAGCAACGAAGGCGAGCGGCGCGGGGCCTCCGCCGGGTGGTCCTCGTCGGGCCAACTGGCCGGTGCGCGGGTGCTTCTGGTCGAGGACAACGACATCAATCGGGAATTCGCGCGCGAATTCTTGCGCGGCGAAGGAATGGTAGTCGACGAAGCTGTCAATGGCCAGGAAGCCGTCGCGATGGTCCAGCAGACAGCCTACGACGCCGTGCTGATGGATATTCAGATGCCGGTGATGGATGGGCTCGATGCGGCACGGGCCATTCGCGCCTTGGCCGAGGCGGCGGATGGCGAGGGTTACGCCACGCTGCCAATCATCGCCATGACCGCTCTGGCGATGACCCAGGACGCCGAGAAGACCACGGCAGCCGGGATGAACGACCATGTGACCAAGCCTATCGCACCCGACCGTTTGATGGCTGTCCTGTCCAAGTGGGTACACGTCCCGGCAGGTCGGACCACAGCGATCGCTACTGCGTCCAAATCGATGGAGCTTCCCCGCGATCTGGCGGACCTCACGAATATCGATGCGCGGGAAGGCCTCCGTCGGATCGGGGGCAAGGTCGATGCCTACCGCAAGCAGATCAAGCGGTTCCGTGACCATTATTCCGATGCAGCCGCAGAGCTGCACCAACTGGTCGCAGACCGCGAAATCGCACGGGCGGCGGAGTTCTGCCACGCCTTGAAAGGCGTGAGCGGCAATATCGGCGCAGCGACCCTCTACGGGAAGATCTCCGACATCGATGAGCATCTGCGACGCGGAGAGATCCCAGGAGATGCCGAGATCGAAGAGATGCAGGCCCTGCTGCAGCGGGTCGTTGCCGATATCAGCGATCTACCGCCGGCCGCCGTGCCAACGCCAAGGTTTGCCGACGAGGCTCTCGGTCGGGAAGCAATACTCGATCTGCTGAATCGGCTGGAATATGCGCTGGGATACGATCTCGGCGCTGCCGAAGGGTTGCTGGGAGAGCTTCTGGCCGGAACAGCCGGCACCCCCACTGAAGCATCGGTGGGAGAGATCGCCGCCAAGGCCGATGTATTTGCCATCGACGAGGCCATGACGCTGGTATGCGCGCTTCGCGACCACCTAAACCGAGAGCCATCATGACCGGATCTGCCGAAGTCCGCCCGCGCGTTCTCATCGTCGACGATGTGCACGAAAATCTGCATGCCTTGATGAACATCTTGCGCTCGGACTATGCGATCTCCGCCGCCACCAACGGCGAGAAGGCACTCGAACTGGCGCGACGGCAACCGTCGCCCAACTTGATCCTGCTCGATGTCAAGATGCCGGGGATGGACGGCTATTCGGTTCTGTCACATCTGAAATCCGATCCGGCCACCGCCGACGTGCCAGTGATCTTCGTCACGGCGCTGGCCGAGACCGCGGATGAAGCGCGCGGCCTGAAGCTCGGCGTCGCGGACTACATCACCAAGCCCGTCGACCCCGATCTATTGCGCCGACGGGTGGGTACCCAACTGGAGTTGCAGGGCTATCGCAACAACGCAGCCCTGCGCCTCGGCTCTTCGTCGCCGCAGATGGCTCACCCCCCGACGCTTCTCGTGGTCGACGACATTCCGGAGAACATCCATGAACTGCTGGAAGCGCTGAAGGACGACTACCGCATCATGGTCGCCAATTCCGGTGCCAAGGCCCTCGAACTGGTGCAGGGATCGTCGCCGCCCGATCTCGTATTGATGGACGTCGTGATGCCGGTGATGGACGGCTACGAGGTCTGTCGCCAGATCAAGGCGCTGCCCGCCGGCAATCGCATCCCGATTATCTTCGTCACGGTCGTTGGCGAAAGTCAGCAAAAGGTCAAAGGATTTGATCTTGGGGGCGCCGATTTCATCACCAAACCCTTCGATATCGATGAGGTGCGCGCACGAGTCCACACGCACATCGAACTGAGCCGACTGCAGCGTTCTCTCGAACAATTGGTTGTGCAACGCACCGAACTCTTAAAAAAAAGCGAAGAAAAATACAGAATACTTGCTGATTATTCACCAAATTGGGAATACTGGCAGGCCCCTGATGGAAGTTATCTCTATGTCTCGCCCGCTTGTACTAAGCTATCTGGCTATACGCCTGCCGACTTTTTCATCGATTCGGGGTTGATGGAATCCATCATTCACGCCGATGATCGGGAGGTTTGGAGGTTGCAGGGGCCTAGCGGGGCTCCACCCGAGAATACTCCCCAGATCCTGCGCCTTCGAACCAAAGACGGTGCCGAACGCTGGGTCGAGCATGTTGTCCAGCCTGTAGTTGACGAAGCAGGGCAGTCGCTGGGGTTGCGCGGCTCCTATAGCGACATCACACAACGCCGCATCGCCGAGCAGCGACTAGATTTCGTCTCTCACCGCGATCCGTTGACGGGCCTCCCCAATCGGGTCCTGTTCGCAGAGCTTCTGACGCATGCGATCCAGCAAGCCCATCATGACCAGTCGGAATTCTCTTTGCTGGCGATTGATCTCGACAACTTCAAGATCGTGAACGAAAGCCTTGGATACGGTGCCGGCGACGGTGTCTTGATCGAGGTTGCCGAGCGTCTGCAGGCACTACTGCCGAGTATCGATGCTATCGCCCGCATCGGAGCCGATGAGTTCCAGATCATCGTCGAACGCGACGCAGGTGGCCCCGGCGTCGATCTCATCGCTCAACGGCTGATCGCGGCACTGTCCCTCCCCTATCGAGGCGCCGAAAAGAGCATCTATTTGGGCGCCCGCGCCGGGGTCGCGCTCTATCCCGCCGACGGGCGGAATGCCGAGACGCTCCAGAGCAGTGCCGATTCGGCGCTTCATCAGGCCAAGACCCAGGGCCGAGGCACACTTCGTTTCTTCTCGCCGGAGATGACCGTCCGAGCCAAGGAACGCCTATCTCTCGAAGCCGAATTGCGTCACGCCCTGGAACACGAGGAACTTTGCCTTCACTACCAGCCACAGATCGATCTGCGCAGCGGTGAGATTGTCGGCCTTGAAGCGTTGGTCCGCTGGATTCATCCTCAGCGCGGGATCATCGCTCCGGGCGCCTTCATTCCTCTGGCGGAGGAGTGCGGGCTCATCGTGGACCTCGGAGATTGGGTGCTGCAGACCGCCTGCCGACAGATCAAGCTGTGGACCGATGCCGGGCTAGCCCCGCGTCGGACGGCCGTGAACATCTCTGCCGTTCAACTCAGTCGGGGACATCTCTTCGACTCGATCCAGCGGTCTTTGGCGGAGATCGCAATTTCTCCGACACGGCTGGAACTTGAAATCACGGAGAGCTGTGTCATCGAAGATCGGGATCGCTCTTTCAAAATCCTCGACGACATCAAGGCGCTGGGGGTGCACTTATCGATCGACGACTTTGGGACAGGCTATTCTTCTCTCGCGCATTTACAACGACTTGCTGTTCACAAGCTAAAGATAGACTACTCTTTCGTTTGCGACATGACCGAGAACAGGGGCAATGCGTCCATCGTGAAGGCGGTGATCGCCTTGGGCCACAGCCTTGGCCTTGATGTGATTGCGGAAGGTGTGGAGACCGAAGAGCAGGCAAGCTATCTGAGGACTCTGGAGTGCGACGCGATGCAAGGATATTTGATCAGCCGCCCTCTCTCGGTCGAGGCAATCACGACGTTTCTCTCTACATTCTCACCAACAAAAACTGGCGGACGGACCAACACGCAATAGGGACCAACATAAACTCTTCCCGAAATGCTGCGCCAAGCAAATTGCACTGATCAACCAGCGCGCCCCGCAAACGCCAACTTGCGCAGAGCCGGCCAGCCGCTCAAATATCGACAGCACGTCCCGCACACACTTCACATGCTCCTCTCGACATGTACAACCACCCTTCCTGGCCTTCCCTCCTATCGCTGATAATATCCTATCAATCATATGGTTGAGGATTTTTCGAGCTCCGGGAAAACAGCTCCGCTCGTAATGCCGTGCAGATTGAATGACGGCTTCGGGCCACGACGCGCCGTCTCCATCGCGCTCGAGTGCGCCATGTGTGGACGGCTCCGTGTTGGCAAGAATTTCCTTGACCTGTTGCACGCGATTGGTCGGAGCGTGAGCGCTACGAAAGCCCCCACCTTTCGCCGGCTCGGCGGGATGACGAGACTCCGACCGAACTTCGCGAGGAGGACGGTCGGATGGACGAAGACGGCGTTGATGCCATGCATCAAGACATGCTTGAAGCCAGTGATTGTCGGCGGATCGAGGTGATTACGGGCCGTCGGAAGCGGCGGTCGTGGACGGTGGCGGAGAAGGCCAAGATCGTGGCGGCGAGTGCCGAGCCCGGGGTGAACATCTCGGATGGCGCCCGCCGGTGGGGTGTAAACCGCGGGCTATTGTCGGTTTGGCGGCGGCAAGCGGGGCTGATGTCGTGGGAGACGGCGGCGCCGAGCTTTGTGCCGATCACGGTGTCGCCGGCCGCGCCGGTGGATGGCTCGATTGCCGCGAGGTCAGCAAACGACAACTCGGCGGCCGGCCGGATCGAGGTGGAGATCGGCGCGGCGCGCGCGGTGGTGACCGGCGACGTGGAGCCCGCTCTGGCGAGTGCGGTCGTGGCGGCGCTGCGAGGATCGCGGTGATCACGCTGGCGAGCGACCATAAGGTAGTGGTCGCAGCGCGCCCGATCGACTTCCGTCGCGGGATGAATGGGCTGGTGGCGTTGGTCGCTTCGGCGCTGGCCGGGGATAATCAAAGCCACGAACAAGGCGTTCGAGGACGACTGAATCTTCGCCATCACGGTCCGGCACGGTACCCGCCATCCGACCGCAACGAGCACCTCGGCTTTCGTGTTCTCTTGAGGTCTGTCGCTTAGCACTTGGACGCTTACTCCCTTGGCCGACCAACCATCCGGTGGCTCGGATGAGATCTCTGATCAGAAAGGCATCTCCTATCAGGCTGGCGAGTGCCTCCTGTGAACACCGAGCATCGCGCGTCCCCAATTGCCGGATCGCCGCAGCCGCGAGCACAAGATCGAAGCCGGCGGCGCAAGCCGAGCTGGCGAGTGCGTTTGCGCGGCGCCAGCCACACTCGATGGAAAAATCCGTGCCGCCTAGGCCACCTCTCCGCGGAAATCAATAAATCGAGCGACGTCTCTACTCCACGCCAAATCGATCAAAGCGAGTGTCTCGGTTATACGACTCCAGCTCTGATGAGTAAGTTGATCGCAGAGTCAAAGTGCTCCGACATGGCCTGCTCTGCTCTAGGCGTATCTTGTGCAGCGATCGCATCTGCAACGCGTTGGTGATTGTTGATACTTTCCAACTTGCTTTCAACTGTTCGGCGGCTTTGCCATCCAATATGAAAAGTCTGTCTAGTTGCAGCCCGAAACGAGCCGATCAGCAGGGAATAGAGCGGATTGCGCGATGCCTGAGCGATAAGCTCGTGGAAGGCGATGTCGACGACAAGCACATCGTTGGGCGAAGCTGCGGCCCGCCGCATGTCATCGACCAGATTGAGTAGGGTCGCCGCCTCTTCGTTGCTGCGCCTGAGCGATGCCAGGGAGACTGTGCGCAGTTCTAGAGTCCGACGGACATCGAAAATCTGCTGAATACTCAGCTGTTTGATGTGAACCGTATGGTCCAGAACAAGGCTCAGCACGCTGGCGTCTGGAACCGCGACACGGGCCCGGCGCCCATTGCCCACATCCAGAATGCCAACTGCGGCTAACGCTCGATAGGCTTCCCGCGCGACTGGGCGCGACACACCCAGGCGATCGGCGAAGGTCGTTTCGCTCGGCAGCATGGCGCCGGCGCCGAGATGGTTCTGGTGAATGAAAGTCCGGACCTCTTCGATCACCTGTTCAACCAGACCAGAAGTCGCAGACGGCCTCTCCTCCGCAGACTGCCTTTCCTCCGAAGAGCCAGTCTCATGGTCCAGTTCGCGTGCTTTGCCCATACCCACTCCTGACGATACGAATTCAACCTGTCATACAAAACGACAAAAAGTGATTGACCATTTTTCATATTCGGTATAGCTGGTTTTCCAGTCTAGGCCGATAGCTTAGCGCACGCAAAGGCCAACCGTCTCGGGTGCCGCATGAAATTTCCCATCCTTTCCCTTGGCCGCCGCTACCCGATCTGGGCTGCCGTTCTGCTGCTTTATGCGGTTACCGCGCTGGTATCACCGGCCATGCTCAGCCCGGGCCAGATCCTCAACATCGTCCGTGTCACGGCCTTTCTCGGCATGGTCGCGACGGGACAGACAATCGTGCTCCTTACCGGCGGCATTGACCTTTCGGTCGCGGGGATCGTCACGCTGACCAATATTCTGTCGACCGGCATGATGCTGGGTGCCAACGAGAACATCGCCGTCGCCGTGCTCGCCTGCGTGGCGGCAGCTACCGTCGTTGGCCTCGCCAACGGGGTGCTTGTGGCCTACTTCCGCATCGCCCCGATCATCGCCACGCTCGCCATGAATTCCATTCTGTTTGGCGTCGCGCTCGTCTCGACCGGCGGGGCCCCGCACGGCGCGGCGGCACCGGCCTTCAACACCATCGCCCAGGGCGACATTCTTGGCTTTCCGGCCAGCGGCGTCTGCTGGCTCGGCGTGTCCGTCGCCGTTGCGATCGTGATGAAGAATACCATTTTTGGCCGCTGGATCTATGCCGTCGGCGCCAATGCGAGGGCTGCCGCGCTGATGGGAGTGCCGGTCCGGATCGTCGTGGTCGCCGCCTACGCCCTCAGTGCCCTGCTGGCCATGTGCGGCGGCCTGCTGGTCACTGCCTACATCGGCAATCCCAGCCTGGGCATCGGCAACCCCTTCATGATGACCTCGGTGGTCGCAGTGGTGGTCGGTGGCACCGCACTCTCGGGTGGCGTCGGCAGTGTCGTCACAACCATCGCCGGTGCGCTTTTCATCACGGAGCTCAATAGCTTCACCAATATCGCACAGGTCTCGACCGGCGCCCAGTTTGTGATCCAGGGCGTTCTCATCGCTGCAAGCGTCGTTGTCTATCGCCTGCTGGGTCGGCAGTCGCGTACGTAACCGTGTCCCAAGGGACGGAAGTACTTAGTGGAGGAAAAAATGAAGACATTCGAGGATTCGTCACGGCGGCAGGTTTTGAAGCTCGGTGCCGGTCTGGTGGGAGGACTGCTGCTCGGCTCGGCCGCGGCGCGAGCGGAGATTGGGTCGGACTGGGTGGTCCCGGCCACGGACGAGATGGCCAAGGCCATCAACAAGCCCGGCAAGCTTCGAATCGGCTTTTCCAACGGCTTCTCCGGCAATACTTGGCGGACCGAATGCCTTGAGCAGATGAAGATCGAGGCGGCAGCCAATGCCGATCGCTATCAGCTCATCGTTGTCGATGGCCAGGGCGATATCACCAAGCAGGTCAATGACATCGACGATCTGATCGCGCAGAAGGTGGATGCCATCCTGGTGATCGCCAATTCCGGCACCGCTGTGGTTCCGGCGCTGCGCAAAGCTGAGCGGGCCGGCATCATCACGGTGCCCTTCAACCTCCCGGTCGACGGCGATCATTGGACTGCCTATCTCGGCACTGACCCGCGTCAGAAGGGCATGATTCTCGGCGAGAAGCTGAATGACATGCTGGGTGGCAAGGGCAAGATCGTCGGCTTCGACGGCTTGCCCGGCAATTCCTACAGCGCGGGCGTGTGGGAAGGAGCGAAACCGAAGCTCGGCCCTGGCATCGAAATGCTGGCCCTGAAGGACGCCGATTGGGAGGAGGACAAGGCCAAGGTGATCATGGCCGACCTGCTGGCGGCGTATCCCCAGATCGACGGTATCTATTCCGACGGCGCCCAAATGGCGGTCGGCGCCCTGCGAGCCATGAAGGCGGCGGGCCGTGCCATGGTGCCGGTGACTGGCGACGACTACAACGGCCTTCTGAAGTTCTACCACGCCGAAAAGGCCAACAATCCCAATCTCAAGATGTCGCTCGTCTCCGAGCCGAGTTGGGAGGGTATCGTCGCTCTGCGCGCCGCCATCAAGCTTCTCAGCGGCGAGAATACACCCAAGCGGCAGACCATCAAACCAACCCGCATCGATGGAGATAACTATCTCAAGTATATGAAGCCGGATCTTCCTGATGGCGTCTTCGTTGACACGACATTAACGGACGAGCAGCTCAAAAAACTCTTCTCGTGAGTCCTTGTTTACTCCAACGGGGCGGCTCTAGCCGCCCCCTACCTTCGGTCATAGCATGAAGAACGACGTCGCAGTGCACCCGAGTGTCGATGCCCTGGCGCTCCAGGGCATCGATAAGAGCTTCCCCAGCGTCAAGGCACTCCAGGGCGTGTCCTTTTCCTGTCACCCTGGAGAGGTGCATGCTCTCCTCGGTGAAAATGGTGCCGGCAAATCCACGCTGATGCGCATTATCGCTGGCGTCTGGCAGCCCGATGCCGGGCAGATCTTCGTGCGCGGCAAGCTCGAATATATCGCCGGGCCGCGTCAGGCACACGACCTCGGCATCGCCATGGTCCACCAAGACACGCGCCTGGTGCCCGACCTGGACGTGGCTCGGAATATTTGGCTTGGCCGTGAACCAGGGCACGCCGGATTGATCGACGTCGCCAGGATGCAGCAAGACGCCCGCGCCCTGCTGGACCAACTGGGGTTTCCCGTCAATGTCGAGCGCTTCGTCCGCGATCTGAGCGTCGCCGAACGGCAGGTGGTGGAGATTGCTCGGGCACTCACCGCTAAGCCAGCCGTGCTGATCCTGGACGAGCCAACCTCCGCCCTCGACGCGGCGGAAATCGAACGGCTGTTCGCGATTGTCAGGCACCTGAAGGCGCAGGGCACCGCCATCATCTTCATTTCGCACAGGCTTCCGGAGGTCTTCGCAATCGCCGACCGGATTACCGTGCTGAAGGATGGGGAGGCTGTCGGCACCGTCGATCGCGACGCGGTCTCGCACGATTCCCTCGTCGCGATGATGGTCGGGCGCGCCGTATCCCTGACCTATCCGCAGCGTGCAGCAGCGCCGGGCAAGGTTCGCTTGTCCGTGCGCAACATGAGTTGCGGTCGGAAATTCAGCGATATCTCCTTTGATGTCCGTGCCGGCGAGATTCTCGGCTTCGGCGGCATTCAGGGAAATGGCCAGGCCGATGTTCCGCGCGCCCTGTTCGGCCTCGACAAATGGGCCGGTGAGGTCACCCTCGATGACAAGGTCCTTGCTCTCGGCACGCCGGCCAAGGCGATTGCTTGTGGCCTCGTCTATGTGTCCGGCGACCGCCACGGCGAAGGCCTGTTCCTGCCCCACGGCATCCGCGAGAATATTTCGGTGCCGCATTTGCCGCGTTGGGCCCGGTTTGGATTCATTCCGGCTACTGCGGAGCGGCAGGCCGCGGACCGCGCCATCGAGCGCTTTTCGGTGAAGACGCCCCATCGCGACCAACGCGTTGGCAATCTGTCGGGCGGCAACCAGCAGAAGGTGGTGCTCGGACGGTGGACCTCCGAACACCCGTCTGTCTATTTCTTCGAGGAGCCCACGCGCGGGGTCGACATCGCCTCCAAACTCGAGATCTACCGTCAAATCAGAACCTTAGCTTCGGAAGGAGCGGGGGTTGTGGTCGTCTCCTCCGACCTCATGGAGCTGATCGGCCTCAGCGACCGCATCCTGGTGTTTTCTCAGGGGCGCATCGCCGACGAATTATCCGGCAAGGATGCCACTGAGGAGCGGATCGTCGGCAGCGCAGTCGGGGCCGGCAACGACGGCGAGGAACTCGCAGTCGCTGCGATCCAACAGCCGATCGCGCCTGCTCAAGCGCTTCGCAGCCCGTTCCTCGCACGCTACGGCAGCTCGCTGCTCTTAACGGCGCTTTTGATCGTCCTTGTCGCCAGCACCGCGGCGACGTCGGACTTCTTTCTCACCGCGCCCAATCTCTCCAATGTCGCCATGCAGGTGGCGCCGCTGGCGCTCGCGGCCCTGGGGCAGTTCCTCGTCATCTTGCTGGGCGGCATCGACCTGTCCGTCGGCCCGACGATCTCTCTCGTCACGGCGGCAATCTCCTATGTCGCCGTTTCGGAAGGCGGACTGCAACTGGCCGCCGCAGTGGCCGTGGCGCTGGCCATCGGCCTGGCCGTGGGGGCGCTCAACGCCTTGCTGGTGGTGCGGCTTCGCATTCCCGACCTGATCGCCACCCTGTCCACCTATTCGGTGGTGTTCGGCTTGGCGTTGATTGTGCGGCCGAGCCCAGGCGGACTGGTCAGCGATCTCTATGTCGACGTCGTCTCCTATGAGGTGTGGGGCATTCCGATGGCGACGGTGGTGGTTGTCCTGCTGTTCGCGCTCGCCGAATTTCTGCTGCTGCGCGGCCGCGTTGGCCAGCGGCTCTACGCCGCCGGGTCATCGCCCGAGTCGAGCTACGTCGTGGGCATCAGCACATGGCGCGTGCAGACCGCCGCCTATCTTTTCTGCTCGCTCTGTGCGGCCATGGCCGGCTTGATCATTACGGCGCGCATCGGCAGCGGCGATCCGCAGGCGGGATCGGCCTTCACCCTTGCCTCGGTAACGGCGGTGGTCGTCGGAGGAGCCAGCGTGTTCGGTGGCCGCGGCACGGCCGTGGGAACGCTTCTCGGAGCGATCGCCGTGGGTATCATGCAGAACGCTCTCAATCTCATGCATGTGTCTGCCTACTACCAATATATCTGGACGGGACTTCTGACGCTTGTAGCAGTCGCGGCCTATTCGCTTAACAACTCGACCCATGAGTGAGGACATCGTCATGACGACTGCTGTCTGTGTCTCGGACTGCAAGAACAAGCTCGGCGAAGTGCCGGTATGGGATCCGGAAAGTGGGGCGCTGTTCTGGGTTGATATCGAGGGGGCGGCCCTCAATCGCCTCGTTCCGGCGACAGGCGAAACCACCCGCTGGACGTTTCCGGAACGCGTGGCGGCCTACGCGCTGCGTCGGCAGGGCGGTTTTGTCCTGGCGCTCGCGTCGGCCATCGTCTTCTTCGACCCGACGACCGGCACCCTCGAGCGCAAGGCCGAGCCGGAGGCGCAGCTGCCCGGCAATCGTCTGAACGATGGCAAATGCGACCGCCAGGGGCGGTTCTGGGTCGGCGCCATGGATGAATCGCAGACTGAGGGCACCGCTGGCTTGTATCGTTTCGATCCGGACGGCCGTTGCCACAGGATGGAAATGGGGATTGGCGTGTCCAACAGTCTCGCCTGGAGCCCGGACGATCGAACCTTCTATTTCGCCGATTCCATGCGGAAGCTGATCTATGCTTATGACTTTGACGCCGACAGCGGGGCAATCTCGCATCGTCGCATCTTCAGCGACTGGTCACGATCGCAGGGAACGCCCGACGGCTCGACCATCGATGCCGAGGGCTATCTCTGGAACGCCGTGTGGGATGGCTGGTGCCTTGTCCGCTATGCGCCGGATGGGCGCATCGATCGCAAGGTCGCCCTGCCGGTGCAAAAGCCCACGAGCTGCGCGTTCGGCGGACCCGGTCTCGATGTGCTTTACGTTACGTCGGCGGTCTGGGACGCCAATCCCGTGGAATTGGCCTCGCAGCCGCTGGCCGGCGGCGTATTTGCGCTCGACGTGGGCGTGAAAGGGTTGCCTGAGCCGAGGTTCGCTGGATGACAGAGCGCTAATCAGACGAGCCGTCCGTCTCACTGGAAGACCTGGACTGTCGCGCAACGACGCCCAGCAGGGCTGCGTGGGATGTTCTGCGCCTTGAATCCGACCGCATCGGGACGGCAAACCTCGCGAGGAAAACATGAAGATCACTAAGGTCGAGACACTTAGGACCGACGAATTCTCGAATGTGCTGTGGGTGCGCGTCCATACCGACGCCGGAATCGTCGGTCTCGGCGAGACGTTCTATGGCGCGGCTTCGGTCGAGGCGCATATTCACGACACGCTGGCCAGTCGCCTGCTCGGCCGCGACCCGCTCAGGATCGAGGCGCTCAACAAGGAACTCGTCAATCTGCCGATGGCGCAATCCTCGACAGGAGTGGAATACCGCGCTGCCTCCGCCATTGACCTGGCGTTGTGGGACATTTTCGGCAAGCACTGCGGCCAACCGGTCCACCAGATGCTCGGCGGCCTCTGCCACGACAAGGTGCGCGTCTACAATACCTGCGCCGGCTACGGCTATGTCCGGTCGAACCGCATCAAGCCGGTCGATACCTGGAACTTCAAGGCCGCCGAAGGTCCTTACGAGGACCTGCAGGCCTTCATGACCGACGCCGGGGTGCTTGCCGAGAGCCTGCTTGCACAGGGCATTTCGGGCATGAAGATCTGGCCGTTCGATCCAGCCGCGATCGAGACCAACGGCCTCTACATCACCGCCGAGCAGATGAAGCGAGCGGTCGAGCCGTTCGAGAAGATCCGCAAGGCCGTCGGCAGCAGGATCGAGATCATGGTCGAGTTCCACTGCCTGTGGAACCTGCCGTCCGCCAAGAAGATCGCCAAGGTCCTCGAGGACTATAGCCCCACCTGGTACGAGGACCCGATCCGCATGAATTCGGTGACGACGCTGGCCGAATACGCCCGCGCGACCGACGTCTGGGTCTGCGCCTCCGAGACACTTGGTTCGCGCTGGCCCTACAAGGACTTTCTCGAAGCCGGCGCCATCCATGTGGTGATGGCCGATTTGTGCTGGACCGGGGGCCTCACCGAAGGTCGCAAGATCGCGGCGCTCGCCGAAACCTATCATCGCCCCTACGCGCCGCACGACTGCACCGGGCCGGTCGGCTTCATTGCCGCGATCCATTCGTCGCTGAGCAACCCCAATACGCTGATTCAGGAGTCGGTCCGGGCCTTCTACACCGGCTGGTACAAGGAACTCGTCACGGCCATGCCGCGTATCGAGAACGGCTACGTCTACCCGATGGAGGGTACTGGGCTGTGCGTCGAGCTGTTGCCGCAGGTGTTCGAGCGACCCGATCTGCACGTTCGCAGCAGCAGCCTTTAAGGAGATCGAGAAAATGGCTGGAATTTCCTTCGACCTGTCGGGTCGCGTCGCCATGGTCACCGGGTCAGCGGCCGGGCTCGGCAATCGCTACGCCGAAGGTCTGGCCGAGGCCGGCGCCGCCCTCGTGATGAACGACATCGATGCAAACCGCCTCGCCAAGGCCGCAGCAGAACTTCGAGCGAAGGGCTACACCGTCCATGAGGCGGCCTTCGACGTCACCGACGAAGCGGCAATCGAGGCGGCCTTCGCCCAACTCGACGCCAACGGCATCGAGGTCCACATCCTGGTCAATAACGCCGGCATCCAGCTCAGGAAGCCGATCGTCGAGCTGACCCTGGCCGACTGGAACAAGGTGATAGCCACCAACCTGTCGAGCGCCTTCATCGTCGCGCGTGAGGCGGCAAAGCGGATGATCGCTCGCGGCTCCGGAGGCAAGATCATCAACATCGGCTCGCTGACCAGCGAACTGGCGCGCGCCACGGTCGCGCCCTACACGGCGGCCAAGGGCGGCATCAGGATGCTGACGCGCGCCATGACCGCGGAATGGGCCGACAAGGGCATCACCATCAACGCCATTGGCCCCGGCTACATCGTCACCGAGATGAACAAAGCGCTGACGGCGAACGCGACGTTCGACTCCTGGGTGAAGTCGCGCACCCCTGCCAAACGCTGGGGTACGCCCGACGACATCGTCGGCACAGTGGTCTATCTCGCCGGGCCGGCCTCCGACTTCGTCAATGGCCAGATCATCTACGTCGACGGCGGCATTACAGCCGTCCTCTGACTGCAGGATCCCACCGCAAGGAATTGAGATATGAGAGCTCTTGTCATTCACGCCCCGCATGACCTGCGCATCGATACGCTGGAGAGCGATACGCTGGGCCCAGGCCAGGTCAAGGTCCGCGTCCGCAAGGGCGGCATCTGCGGATCTGACCTCCATTATTATCACAATGGCGGTTTTGGTGCGATCCGCATCCGCGAGCCGATGTCTCTTGGTCACGAGGTGGCCGGCACCGTCGCGGCCGTTGGAGCCGGCGTCACCTGTGTTGCCGTTGACGACAAGGTGGCCGTCAATCCGAGCATGCCTTGCGGCCATTGTCGCTTCTGCGTGCAGGGCGAACGCCAGCAATGCCTGGACATGCGGTTCTTCGGCAGCGCCATGCGGTTCCCCCATATGCAGGGGGCCTTCCGGGAGGAACTGGTCGTCGATGCGGAGCAGGCGGTCAAGCTGCTGCCGGAGACGCCTCTTGAAGAAGCCGCTTTCGCCGAACCGCTGTCGGTGGCGCTGCATGCTGTCTCCGGAGCCGGGTCATTGATCGGCAAACGCGTTCTGGTCACCGGGACCGGAACGATCGGCTGTCTGGTGGTCGCCTGCGCGCGCCATGCCGGCGCTGCGGAAATCGTTGTCACCGACGTGGCCGACAATGCCCTCGTCATTGCCGCCAAAGTCGGCGCCGACCGCACCATCAATGTGATGACCGATGCCCGGGCCCTTGACGCATTCACTGCCGACAAGGGCTATTTTGATGTGGCCTTCGAATGCTCGGGCAACGGGGGGGGCATCGCCTCGCTGACGCAGATGGTCCATCCGCGGGGAGCCGTCACCCTCATCGGCATGGGCGCCGAGGTGCCTCTGCCTATCAGCGTGCTTGTCACCAAGGAATTGACCCTGCGCGGCAGTTTCCGCTTCGATCGGGAATTTGCCTGGGCAGCCGATCTGCTGATGCGTCGCGTGATCGACGTGAGGCCGTTGCTCACCGGTATCTTTCCCCTCGATGAGGCGACAAAGGCTTTCGACGTGGCAAGCGACAAGTCGCGGTCGATGAAAGTTCAGATCGACTTCGACTGACTCGGCATGTGGTTGTGTACGTTCGCCAACCACGTCTGATCTTTCGGAAAGGGCGTCCGCGTCATGAAGTCAACGACCGAAAAGCCGTCCTCTATCGCGGTCGACTGGGGCACGACGCGGTTTCGCGCTCATCTGGTGGCAGGAGATGGACGTCTGCTCGAAAGCGTCGACTCGGACGAGGGCATGGGCCAAGTCCGCGACGGCGCCTTCGAGGCAGTGCTGGCGCACCGATGCGAGCCCTGGCTTCTGGCCTTTCCTGGCCTTCCGGTGCTGATGGCGGGCATGGTCGGCAGCCGCAACGGCTGGCGCGAAGTGCCCTATATCAGCTGCCCGGCCGGCCTTGCCGACATTGCCGCTGGATTGGCGTCGGTGACCACGTCGGGAGGAGCGACCGTACATATCATACCCGGTCTGGTTACCGCCGATGCGGCTGCTGACGTCATGCGCGGTGAGGAAACGCAGATTCTCGGCGCCGGAGTGGACGACGCCGTTGTCATCTTGCCGGGCACGCATTCGAAATGGGCAATCGTTCGAGCCGGTCGCATCGAAACCTTCCGCACCTTCATGACGGGGGAATTCTACAACCTGCTTACACGCCATTCGGTACTGCGCCTGCTGGCCGAGCCGCAGGCAGACGGCTCTGACACCCGAAGCGCATTCCAGGCGGGTCTCGACGCCGCAGCGGCAGACGGAGGACTGCTGAGCAGCGCCTTCCGCGTCCGCACCGGCGTCCTGTCCGGGCGCCTCTCGCCGCGCGATGTCGAGCCGTATCTCTCCGGCCTTCTGATCGGCTCGGAGATCGCCAGGGCCATAGAACTGGCACCGCCCGATCTGCCGTTGGTGCTGGTTGCCACGGGGATCGTTGCCGTCAACTATTCCCAGGCCATCAAAGCGGCCGGCGGCGCCGTCACGGTCGTCGATCCCGAACGGGTCCTCGTCAACGGTGTGCTCCGCGTTGCCCGCCACAACAAGGATACCTCAAATGTCCGCCCTGACTGACTATGCGCGCGCCTTCGCCGCCTGCCCAATTGTCGCGATCCTGCGCGGCGTTCGCCCGGACGAGGTGGTGGCCGTGGCCGAGGCGCTCGTCTCCGCCGGCGTCGGCATCGTCGAGGTGCCGCTCAACTCCCCCGAACCGTTGCAGTCCATCCGGCGCTTGGCCGGCGCCTTCGCCGGCCGGGCGGTCGTGGGCGCGGGTACGGTTCTAAAGGTCGCCGACGTTGAACAGGTCGCCGCTGCGGGCGGGCGGTTCATCGTCTCGCCCAATACCGATGCCGCGGTGATCGCCGCCAGCAAGGATGCCGGCCTCGTCTCGCTGCCGGGCTTCCAGACACCGACCGAGGCCTTCACAGCGATCGCCGCGGGCGCCGACATGCTGAAGTATTTTCCCGGCGAAGCCGCAACGCCGGCCATTATTCGCGCGCTATCGGCAGTCGTGCCCGCATCGGTGCCGATGCTGCTGGTGGGTGGCGTTGCCGCTGACACAATCGAGCGGTGGACCAACACTCCGATCGCCGGCTTCGGTATTGGTTCCTCGCTCTACAAGGCGGGTGACAGCCCGACCGCCGTTGCCGAGAAGTCCATGCTCTTCGTGGCGGCGCTCCGCGCAGCCGGCCGAATGTGACCCACCGCGCAGTCGAAGAGACGCCATCATGAAGATCACCAAGTTCACCACTTATATCGTCCCGCCGCGCTGGTGCTTCCTTAAGATCGAGACCGACGACGGCATTTCCGGCTGGGGCGAGCCGGTGCTCGAAGGGCGAGCGTATTCGGTCGCCGCTGTCGTCGACGAACTCTCCGATTACCTCGTCGGCAAGGACCCCTTCTTGATTGAGGATCATTGGACAGTGCTTTACCGCGCCGGCTTCTATCGCGGTGGCGGCTTGCACATGAGCGCGCTTGCCGGCATCGACCAGGCCCTTTGGGACATCAAGGGCAAGGCGTTTGGCGTTCCGGTGCACCAGCTGCTTGGTGGCAAGCTTCGCGATCGCATCCGCGTCTATTCCTGGATTGGAGGGGATCGCCCGTCCGACACCGTCGCTGCCGCCCGCGAAGTGGCGGCACGCGGCTTTACCGCCGTCAAAATGAACGGCACCGAGGAATTGCAGTACGTTGACAGTCACGCCAAGATTGATGCGGTGCTGGTCCGTGTTCAGGCGCTCCGCGAGGCCATGGGACCCGACTTTGGCATCGGCGTCGACTTCCACGGTCGCGTTCATCGACCGATGGCCAAGATCCTCGCCAAGGAGCTCGATCCCTTCCACCTGATGTTTATCGAGGAGCCGGTGCTTTCCGAACACGCCGACGCGCTCCGCGACATCGCCGGCCAGATCGCCACACCCATCGCCCTGGGCGAGCGCCTCTTTAGCCGCTGGGACTTCAAGCGAATCCTGTCTGAAGGCCTCTGCGACATAATCCAGCCCGATCCGTCGCACGCCGGCGGCATCACGGAAACCCGCAAGATTGCAGCCATGGCCGAGGCCTACGACGTGGCGCTCGCTCTCCATTGTCCGCTCGGGCCGATCGCACTCGCCGCCAACTTGCAGATCGACGCGGTGAGCTACAACGCCTTCATTCAGGAACAGAGTCTGGGCATCCACTACAACACGGGCAATGACCTGCTCGACTACATCAAGGACCGCTCGGTGTTTGACTACGTCGAGGGATTCGTAACGATCCCCGGAGGGGCAGGCCTAGGGATTGATGTCAACGAGGCGTGGGTGCAGGAGATGGCGGCCAGAGGCGATCATCGCTGGCGCAGCCCCGTTTGGCGTCATGCCGATGGTTCGTTTGCTGAATGGTGACGCAGTTCAGGTGCTCAGATTCGAGGAAAGAAGAACAACTTGCGGCTATTCCGAACCCATGCGAATTTCACAGAGCCCGACTAATTGTACATATATGTACATGAGATGGGCACATATGTACATTCTTGTTGCACCCGCTACCTGTCTCTGGCTTAATATCGATATGACCAGATCAGAAACGGACAAGACGGATTCGAAAGGTTCACGCGAGCTTTGGCTTTCTGCCGCTTTTGACGCGTTCGTCGAATCCGGCGTCGACAGCGTCAGTATCGTGCATATTGGACGACGTGTCGGTCTATCGCGTACCAGCTTCTATTGGTTCTTTCAGGACCGCGAGGCATTGCTCGCCGAGCTGGTTGAACTGTGGCGAACGAAGAACACCGGAAACCTGATCAGTCGCGTCGAGGCCTATTCGGAGAGCATCGTCGAAGCGATGCTGAACCTGTTCGACTGCTGGCTCGACGCGCGGCTGTTCGATTCCCGACTCGAATTCGCCATGCGCAGCTGGGCGCTGCAATCCACTGACATCGCGGCGAAGATCGCCAGTGCCGATCAGGCCCGGATCGAGGCGATGACGAAGATGTTCCTGCGCTACGGCTGCGGCAGCGTGGAGGCCGATGTGCGGGCGCGTTCGAGCTATCTGGTGCAGATCGGCTACATTTCGATGAAGATCGATGAAGCGCTGCCGGTTCGCATGGCCCGCATCGCGCACTATGTTGAAATATTCACCGGCAGAGTTCCCAGCCAGCACGAGCTCAACCGGTTCTTCTCGCGCCACAACTACACGCCGGCCGAGCTGGGGCAAACCGATGCCTGACCTCGGCCGCCCGGAATCGATGACGGGCAAGGAGCGACGGTTTACCCTCGAACAGGGCATCGCCTTTGTTGAACAGGCGTGCGTCTCGGCCGGCGCCAGCCCGATGGCGGCGGCGTCTCTGGCGCGTGCCACCGTCTCGGCTGAGACCTATGGCCGGTCTTCCGTCGGCTTTCAGCATCTGCCGGATTATCTCGATGGGTTCCGCAGCGGCCGCATCAACGGAACGGCGGAGCCGGAAATCGCGATCCCTTTGCCGGCTCTCCTCCAGGTCGACGCCCGCGGCGGGATCGCCCAACTCGGGTTCGATCTGGCATTCGCCGCATTCTGTCAAAGCGTGACGCAACTCGGCATTGCCGTCTTCGCGCAGCGCAACAGCTTCACAGCTGGTGAGATCGGCTACTACACCCGCCGTCTCATGAAGGTTGGTCTAGTGGCCCTGGCGGTTTCGAACGGACCGCCGCTGTTGAGCCCGCCTGGGGCCAAGCGACCGGTCTATTGCACAAATCCCCTGGCCTTCGGCGCGCCGTCGACTGGCGGCAGCGGGATCCTCATCGATCAGGCCGCCAGCCAGACGGCTTTTGTCAGCGTTCGTGAGCGCGCGGCAAAAGGCGAGCAACTGCCGGCCGGTTGGGCGCTCGATAGCAATGGCGAGCCCACGACCGATCCATTCCAGGCACTCGCGGGCAGCCTGACCACGTTTGGCGGCGCACGTGGCGCAAACATCGCCCTGATGGTGGAAATCATGGCGGCCGGACTGACGGGCGCCAATTGGTCTGTCGACGCACCCGGCTTTGCAAGCGGCACCGAAACGCCGGGGGCCGGGCTCTTCATCATTGCCCTGGCAACCGAGCAGTTGGCGCCGGGCCTCGATGGACGGCTCACTCAGCAGATGGGTCGTCTCAGTGGACTGGGCGTCCACATTCCAGGGCGCGATCGATCGGAACAGGAAGCCCGGGCCAGGGCGCACGGGTTTACGGTACCGGCCGAGATCATTGAACGAATCGAGGCATTTGCCGTCTGAGCGCGGATTTGCATCAGCAGAATAAGTGGCCCGCCAGAAAGGCGGGCCGGCTCTCCTCGAACATCGGCGGTATTGGCCAACACAGCTTACTTGACGACGCGCGGCTCGCCGACGTCAGCCCCGGAGGGGGCGAGATCCAGCGATTTCAGGATGGCGGCCAGTTGGCCATCTTTGTGCATGGCCTCGATCGCGGCATCGAGCGCCTTGCCGAACTCCGGATTCGACTTGCTGTAGATGATATTGGCCTGCGCCGCCTCGATCGAGGCTTGCACGCGTTGATCGGCCTCAGCGACCTTGATCTGAATTCCCTGATAGCCACCCTTTTTTTGGGCATAGACGCCCGTTCCATAGCTGTCGACACCGACGTCGACGCGCCCGGAGGCAAGATCTTGCGCCAGTGCGACCGGATTGGGATAAAGCGTCAGATTGCTGCCAAGCAGCTTCTGCAGCTCCGCCACCCACAGGAAGCCCGAGACGGTTCCGACTTTCTTGCCGATCAGCGCTTCGACCGTCGAAACGCCGGTCTTCGAATAGATGCCCATCTGATCGAGATACGTCGGATAGGACAGGCCCATCACCTTCTGCCGCTCGGCGGTGCGATACCAGTCGCCTGTGGCGACGTCGGCCTTGCCGGAGATCACATATTGGATGGTGGCGGCGGGATCCACCACCACCGGAACGACTGTCAGACAGTTCGCCGCGGCGAAACGTTTGGCGATCTCGGCGTCGACACCGCCGATCGTTCCGTCCTTCGATGCGGTCGTGAACGGCGGATATTCGTAGATGGCAACCGTCAATTTGCCCGGCGCGACGGTCTTGAATTGATACGCCGGTTTGCAGTCGTCGGCCACGGCGACGGCTGCGCAGATCGTCGTCGCCAGGGCAGCCAGTCCGAGAGTCTTCCAAATCATGCTCATGGTATCCCTTCCTTCGGTTGCGAAGTCCAAACGCCAGGTGCGAGCAGTCGACGCGAAGTTCAGCTAGTCGGTGTGACGCCCGAGCCGCGCCTCGAGGGCGGCAACGGCGATCGTGGCGGGAATGCAGATAACGGCGTAAAGCAGCCCGGCGAGCAGCAGGATCTGCATGTATTGAAACGTGTTCGAGCCGATGACGTAGGCCTGGCTGACGAGTTCGGGCAGCGCGATGGCGAAGCACAGCGACGAGGCCTGCAACATCAGGATGGCGAAGCCGAAGAGCGGCGGCACCGAGACGCGCAGCGCCAGCGGCAGGATGACAAAGTAGAGCGCATCCCAGTCGGTGAGACCGATCGCGGCGGCAGCCTCCTTCTGACCATGCGGTACGGCGTCAAGCCCGGCGCGGATGATCTCGCTGGTATAGGCACCGGTGCACCAGGCGAGCGCCAGACTGGCAGAGACGAACGACGAGAGAGCGATCCCGGCGCTCGGCAGTCCGAAGTAGGTGAACTGCAGCAGAATCAGCGCCGGTGCGCCGCGACCGGTTTCGATGATGAAAAGAGACAGGACGTGCCACACGGCTCGTTTGGATTGGACGCCGAGTGCCAGGATCAGTCCCAGCGGGATGCCGAAGAGAAGAGCCACGGCCGTGACGGCCAGACTGAGCTGCAACCCGCTCAGCAGCGTCGGTAGCCACTCCCACCAGAACCCGAACAACTCAGTCATCGCGCCACCCTCGCCCGCAACTTGACGTCGGCCCAGCGCGTCAGCGCCGCCAGCGACAGACTGATCAGAATGTAGAAGAGGCCGGCGACGGCGTAGACGTCGAGACTGTGAAATGTCCGCTGCGACGTGTGGTAGGCCTCGAACGCGATCTCCGGCACACCGATCGTCGATGCGATCGCCGTGTCCTTCAACAGCCCGATCGCATAGGTCGCGCCGGACGGGAGCGCGATACGAAACAGCTGCGGCCCGATCACGTCGACAAATCGATAGAGCGGCGGCAGGTTGAGCGCCGCCGCGGCCTCCCATTGGCCCGGATGGATCGCCGTCAGCGCCCCGCGATAGATTTCCGCCATATTGGCCGCGGTAATCAGCCCGAGCCCGAGGGCGGCCGCTTCAAACGGACTGATCTGGATGAAGTCCGCCCCGAGGCCGAAAAAGATGAAGAACAGCCAGACGATGGGCGGAATCGAGCGCAGGGTCAGAACGAGGGCGCCCGACAGGACCCTGACGGGCTGCGCATTGGAAGCGCGCATGCCGCACAGCGGCATGCCGAGGACAGCGCCACTGACGAACGCCACGATCGTCAGGGCGATCGAAAGCGGGATCCCTGAGGCTATCGACTGAAGGATCTCGAGCATCATCGGTCGTTCACCGCCTGCAGAAAGCGCTTGGCACGCTCGGTCTTCGGGTTGCGCATGACCTCGGCGCTCGGGCCTTCCTCGATGATCCGTCCGTCGGCCATGACGATCACCCGGTCGGAGACGCTTTCGGCAAAGTGCATCTCGTGCGTGACGACGATCATCGTCATGCCGTTCTCGGCCAGCTCGCGCATGACGGCCAGCACCTCGAGGCCAAGCTCGGGATCGAGCGCCGACGTCGGTTCATCGAACAGCATCAATTTGGGATCGAGCGCCAAGGCGCGCGCGATGGCGATGCGCTGCTGCTGTCCGCCCGAACAGCGGCCCGGGTACTGCTGCGCCTTGTCCGCCAGTCCGACGCGCGACAGCAGTTGCATGGAGACCGCGTCGGCCTCCTTGCGGCTGCGCCCGATCACTCGTTCCTGCGCCAGACTGACGTTGCGCAGCACGGTGAGATGCGGGAACAGGTTGAACGACTGGAACACCATGCCGACCGATCGGCGCAGCTGGGTCAGTTCTGCCCGCGACAGCTCCTGGCCGGCCTCGACCGCGACGCCGCCGAGGAGCACACGCCCCTCGGTCGGCGGTTCCAACTGATTGATACAGCGCAGCAATGTGCTCTTGCCCGATCCGCTGGGACCGATGATCGCGACGACCTCGCCGGCACTGACCCTGAGGTCGATTCCCGACAGGACTTCGTGCGTTCCGAACCGCTTATGGACGGCGGCCAGTCGCAGAAGAGGTTCGCCGCGCCTGATGGCAGTGCTGTCACTCATGCTGTCTCTCGCGTAACGACGTTCAAAGCGGTGGGATGGGCCTCTCGTGAAGTTCCGCCAACGTGGGCACGTCGCGGCTGATTTGGCCGGAGTGCCTCGTTGGTCGATGTCGCCGGAAACAGACGGATAGCGCGGTCTACGTTCGCGGTTGCTCGCCCGACATTTGCTGCAAGCCTCCCATGTCCGGCGCCCCAAGTGCGCGAAAATTGATCACGGCGCGAGCGTAAGCAGGTAACTGAAAATACGCAACCAAAATGTACATAACGGTTGACTATCTTGACATTGATGTACAGGCCGGTAGGGTCTGGTGGTTCGTCACCTCGCAAGGATAGCCGATGTCAAACGATCCGCTGCTGCAACCGTTTCAGCTAAAACATCTGCGTCTGAAGAACAGGATCATGACGACCTCGCATGAGCCGGCCTATGCCGAAGATGGCATGCCAAAGAATCGCTATATCGCGTACCATTTGGAGCGCGCCAAGGCCGGCATCGCGTTGACGATGACAGCTGGATCTGCGTCGGTATCTCGCGACAGCCCGCCCGTCTTCAATAACATTTTGGCTTACAAGGACGAAGTTGTTCCGTGGATGCGCGACCTTGCTGATGCCTGCCACGAGCATGGCACGGCGGTGATGTTGCAGCTCACCCACCTCGGCCGGCGCACGCGCTGGGACAAGGGCGATTGGCTGCCGGTCGTGGCGCCGTCGCACCATCGCGAGGCCGCCCATCGCGCCACGCCGAAGCGGATCGAGGACTGGGACATCGCGCGCATCATCAAGGATTTCGGCGATGCGGCGCAGCGGATGCAGGCCGCCGGTCTGGACGGCATCGAACTGGAGGCCTATGGCCATTTGCTGCAGCAGTTCTGGTCGCCGCTGACGAATGACCTGGACAACGCCTACGGCGGATCGCTCGACAATCGCCTGCGCTTCACCTTCGATGTCCTCGCCGAGATCCGCAAGCGCGTTGGATCGCAGTTCATCGTCGGTATCCGCTATACGGCGGATGAAGGGCTGGACGGCGGGCTCGACCCGGCCGAAGGACTGGAGATTTCGCGGCGGCTGAAGGCATCCGGTCTGGTCGATTTTCTCAACATAATCCGCGGCCATATCGACACCGACGCGGGGCTGACCGACGTTATCCCGATCCAGGGCATGGCTTCGGCGCCGCACCTGGACTTTGCCGGCCAAATTCGCGCCGAGACGCATTTCCCGACATTTCATGCCGCTCGCATTCCCGATCTGGCGACCGCCCGCTACGCAATCGCCTTGGGCAAGGTCGACATGATCGGGATGACGCGGGCGCACATGACCGACCCGCATATCGTGCGCAAGCTGACGGCGGCGCGCGAGAGTGATATCCGCCCATGCGTCGGCGCCAACTACTGCCTGGATCGAATCTACCAGGGCGGTGCTGCGTACTGCATTCACAACGCTGCAACGGGACGCGAGGAAACCATGCCTCACGACATCCCGAAAGCCGCCGTCAAACGCAAGATCGTCATTGTCGGTGCCGGCCCTGCCGGCCTCGAGGCGGCGCGCGTGTGCGGAGAACGCGGGCACCAGGTCGTGGTCTTCGAGGCGGCCAATGATCCCGGCGGACAAGTGCGTTTGTTGGCGCTCAGCCCGCGTCGGCGTGAAATGATGAGCATCATCCATTGGCGGATGGACCAGTGTGCCGCGCTCGACGTCACGTTCCGCTTCAATACCTGGGCTGACAAGGCGGCGGTTTTGGCCGAGACCCCGGATGTGGTGATCATCGCATCCGGCGGGTTCCCCCATGTCGATGGTCTGAAGGGCGGCAGCGAGTTCGTCGTCACCGCCTGGGACATCATCTCTGGCGACGTCAAGCCCGGCACCAACGTCCTGTTGTTCGACGATGCCGGCGATCATGCCGCGCTGCAGGCGGCGGACGTAATCTCGGCCGCTGGCGCAAAACTTGAGATGATGACGCCGGACCGAACCTTCTCGCCGGAAGTGATGGCGATGAACCTCGTTCCCTACATGCGGACATTGCAGAAGCGCGACGTCACGTTCACCGTGACGTTCCGGCTCGAAACGGTCGCCAAGGTCGGCAACCACATGGAGGCGACGATCGGCAGCGATTACGGCGGCGTGTCGCAGACGCGTATCGTCGACCAGGTCGTCGTGAATAGCGGCACTCGCCCGTTGGACGACCTCTATTTCGAGCTGAAGCGGCTCTCGCGCAATCGCGGCGAAATCGATCATGGCGCTCTCATTGACGGCCGACCTCAGATGCTCGCCGTCAATCCAGAGGCAGTCTTCCAGTTGTTCCGGATCGGCGATGCCGTGGCGGCGCGCAATGTTCATGCTGCGATCTACGACGCACTGCGCGTGTCAAAGGATCTGTGAGATCACTCTGACGAACGGTCGACGCCTGATGGTTCCACGGCTCAACCCGGACATCTTCGCGCGCTACTTACCGGTTCTAGATGGATCATTATCGCGTTTCTTCCGGCAGGGGTGACGAACCCGCTCAATGACCGAGTTTGCCGGTGTTCGTTGCGTAGTCCACATGCAGAAATTGTCTGCGGGTTTCGCCCAGTCGTCCGGCGAGGTCGCCGACGCCGCCAAGAGTCTGTCGGAAACAGCTCAAGAAACGTCGCGCGAGGCCCAGGCGGTCGTTGCAGCCGCTGAGGAGGCAGCGACCAACGTGCAGACGGTGTCCGCGTCTTCGGAGGAGATGGCCGCCTCGGTGCGTGAGATCAGCGGCCAGGGCAGCCATTCGGCCAAGGTGGCCGATGTCGCTTTCACCGAGGCTGAGGCCTCCAACGCCCAAATCGCCACGCTCGCTTCCGCCGCCTCGGCGATTGGTGACGTAGTCAACCTAATCAAGGACATTGCCGGGCAAATCAACTTTCTGGCGTTGAATGCCACCATCGAGGCGACCCGCGCGGGCGAGGCGGGGCCTTGCCGTCGTCGCGGCCGAAGTCAAGCAACTGGCTGATCAAACTGCCAAGGCAACTGAGGGCATCGGCACCAAGGTCGGCGAAATCCAGAAAGCGACCGACGGTACAGTCCGCTCAATGGGTGAAATCGTCCGCATCGTCGCCAACGTCAAAGCAATCGCGTCCGCCATTGCTTCGGCCGTCGAGCAACAGGGAGCCGCTACCTCTGAAATCGCCCGCGATTGTCAGGCCAGTCGGACAGGCGCTGTGTGAGCAGGAAGCGGGGCGGATGCATCGCCTGAATATGACCAGGAACAAAAAACGAACAAGCTGGCAATTTGGTTGACGGCGGCACCGCCTGCGCTTGTCAGGAACTCTGGCCCCAAGCCCATAAGGGGGCAGAACAACAACGAAGCGGCTTGAGACCGGCCTCGCGGAACAGGGCGCAATTAGAGCCTCGCCCTTCAGTGTACTTTTGGTAAAACACACTAAAGGCTACCGCTCAGCTATCCGCGCTTGTCCAACACCAAGTACCCAGCCTCAGAACTCATGCACGTTGTGATCCCCCGACCGCACATCGGCTTGCCGAGGTTTGGCGCTCTGATATCTGTACGGAACCGAGGTAACTTCAAAAGTCTTGCTATGGCTGAGAGGAAACGCCGGACGCGCCTTCAAACCTCTGACGGAGATTGGCGTGCTCAGTAGCTCATCGCGCTAGCTTGAGCAGCGAACCACTAGGGTGGCGGTATCCAAGGAGCGCTG
>JARLIT010000094.1 GCA_031291575.1 Ancalomicrobiaceae bacterium | reverse complement strand
GAGGGCGGCGAGGTGGTTGTCGTACTTGGTGGCGCCGCAGCAGTCGGCGAGGATCAGGCATTCGAAGCCGCGGTCGTTCGCCTCGCGCATGGTGGTGTGGACACAGACGTCGGTGGTGATGCCGGTCAGGACGATATTGCGAGTGCCTTTGAGCCTCAAGATCAGCTCGAGGTCCGTGGCGCAGAACGAGCCCTTCCCCGGCTTGTCGATGATCGCCTCGCCGGGCCAGGGCGCCAGTTCCGGGATGATCTCCCAGCCTGGTTCGCCACGCACGAGAATGCGCCCCTGCGGCCCCTGATCGCCGATGCCGGCGCCGATCCGCTGAGAGCGCCAGCGCTTGTTGGCGGGAAGATCGGAGAGGTCGGGCTTGTGGCCCTCGCGGGTGTGGATGATGGCGTAGCCCTTCGCCCGCATGGCGGCCAGGAGCCGCTTGATCGGCTCTATCGGAGCTCGAGTCAGGGAAATGTCGTAACCCATTGAATCGACATAGCCCCCGGGACCGCAGAAGTCGGTCTGCATGTCGATGATGATCAGTGCGGTATTGTCCGGCCTGAGATCGCCGTCAAACGGCCAGGAATAGGGCTCGGAAACGATTGTCCGAGCGCCCACAACCTGGGCCGCCGAGATCCGTTCGTCGAGACTGTCGGTCATGGCTTGGTCCTCGGCTCGAACGCCTACTTAGTGATCGACAGTTCACCCGGCGCGCCGCGAAGCGAACGTTTGGGCGAGACCGAGGCGATCATGATGAGGAGCGTCAGGATGTAGGGCGCGGCGTTGTAGAAGTGATAGCCCTGGCTGATGCCGATCGACTGCAACGCCGGGCCGATGGCGCCAGCGCCACCGAACAGCAGCGCCGCGCCGAAGCAGGCGAGCGGGTTCCAGCGCGAGAAGATGACGAGCGCCACCGCCATCAATCCTTGCCCGGACGACAGGCCTTCGTTCCACGCGCCCGGATAGTAGAGTGACAGGAACGAGCCGCCGACGCCGGCGAGGAACCCGCCGATGGTGGTCGCCAGAAACCGGACCAGATCGACCGAATAGCCCATGGCCTTGGCCGTGGCGGCGGAATCCCCGGTCATGCGCACGATCAGGCCGGCGCGGGTGTTCTTGAACGCCCACCACATCGCGATCGCCACCGCGATACCGACGAAGAACAGCGGATTGATCTCCAGGGCGACGCGCAATTGCGGGATCGACGTCCAGAAGCCGAAATCGATGGAGGGAAGATGCGGCGCCTGCGGCTGGATGAACGGCTTGCCGAGGAAGAAGGCGATGCCGGTGCCGAACATCATCATGGCGATGCCGACGGCGACGTCGTTGACCTTCGGTAATTTGCAGATGAAGCCATGGATCATGCCGAACAGCGAACCGGCAAGGCCGGCGACCAGCACGCCGAGCCAGGGCCAGCCGGTGGCGTAGGCCGTCGCATAGGCCGCCATGGCGCCGAAGACGAGCGTGCCTTCGAGCCCTAAGTTGATGCGGCCGGATTTTTCGGTGAGGCACTCGCCCAAGGAAACGAACAGGAACGGCGTCGAGACGCGGATGGCGCCGGCGAAGATCGCCAGTGGCACGGTCATCAGCCCGAGGTCGGTCACAGCCATGTCGTCAGCTCCCGCGTTGCTTGAAGAGGGGAATGCGGCCGTACAGCGTCTCGGACACCAGGAGGACGACGAACATCAGGCCGGTCAGCACGTTGACGGTGGCGTCGGGCAGGCCCATTCGGCGCTGGATGAGACCGCCGGCTGCCGCGATGCCGCCGAGGAGAATGGCGACCGGCACAATGGCGATGGCGTTCTGGCGGGCGAGGAAGGCGACGAGAATGCCGGTGAAGCCGTAGCCGGCAGCGAGCGACGCATTGGCCTTGCCCTGGATGGCGGCCACCTCGAAGTAGCCGGCGAGCCCCGCGGCCGCACCCGCGATCATGCAGGCTGTCACCATCAGCCGTCCGACGGGGAGACCTTGTGCCTTGGCAGCGCGGACGTTGCCGCCGGTGATGCGCGCCGCAAAGCCGAAGGTGGTGCGGTTCATCAGTACCCACAGCGCGATGGCCAGTAAAATGCCAACGACGAGGCCCCAGTGCACTTCGGTACCGGCGATCTTCGGCACGCGGTTCAAGTCGCCGATGTAGGTGGTCGATGGCTTGTTCGGATTGGAGAGGTCCTTGAACGGACCCTCGACGAAGAAATTCATGATGGCGACAGCGATGTAGTACATTAAGAGACTGGAGATCGTCTCGTTGATGCCGCGGTAGTGCCTGAGCGCGCCGACCGCACCGATCCACAAGGCGCCGGTGACGACCGCACTCACCACCATCACCGGCATCACGATCCAGAACGACGCCCAGGGCAGGAACGGCAGCGCCACGATCGCGGCGACGAAGCCGCCGAGCACCAATGCGCCCTCGCCGCCGATGATGACCAGACCGAGCTGTGCCGGAATGGCGACGCAGAGCGCCGTCAGGATCAACGGCGAGGCTCTGACCAGCGTGTTCTGCCAGGAGAACGGCGTGCCGAAGCCGCCGCGCCACAGAAGATCGAAGAAGTCGACCGGCGACTTGCCGAGGACGAGGAGGAACAGCGAGAACAGCAGACCCGTGGCGATCAGCGCGATCAGCGGGATCACCAGATATTCGCTCGCCACCCGGATCCGATCGAGAAAGGCGAGAAGCGCACCGGACTCCGGTGCCGTCTCACTCGATGTGGGGGAAGTCACCGTCATCTTGCCTCTCCTCGATCGATCCATGCCGG
>JARLIT010000388.1 GCA_031291575.1 Ancalomicrobiaceae bacterium | reverse complement strand
GTGCCGACCGACGTCACCGATCCCGCCGCCGTCGCCCATCTCTTCGCCGGAATCGAAGCGCGCTTCGGCCGGCTTGACTTCGTCTTCAACAATGCCGGCGCCAACGTGCCACCGGCCACCGTCGCCGACCTCACCTACGACGACTGGCGCAAGGTCGTTTCGGTCAATCTGGACGGCGCCTTCCTCATCGCCTCGGCCGCCTTCCGCCTGATGCGGGACCAGACGCCGCAGGGCGGCCGCATCGTCAACAACGGCTCGATCTCGGCCCATGTGCCACGCCCCGGCTCGGCGCCCTATACCGCTTCCAAACATGCGATCACCGGCCTGACCCGCTCGATTTCGCTCGACGGCCGGCCCTACAACATCGCCTGCGGCCAGATCGACATCGGAAATGCCGCCTCCGACATGACGGAGAAGATGGCGAAGGGCGTGCCGCAGGCCAACGGCACGATCGCACCGGAGCCGACCATGGACGTCACGCTGGTCGCCAAGTCCGTGCTCGACATGGCCGGCCTGCCGCTCTCCGCTAATATCCAGTTCATGACGCTGATGGCGACCGCCATGCCCTTCATCGGGCGCGGATGAGTACCGGTGCCTGTCCGTCCGCCCTTGCCGCCAGCGGCCCGCTGTGTCGCTTGCGCGTCGTCGCCCCACTGCCGCCGCAAAGCCCGGCTCCGCTCGTCCGCATGATGCATCGAGCCTTCCGTCCGTCACTTGTCGGTTTTGCCCTCGCCGCGGCGCTTGGCGCGCTGGCGTGCGGATCTGCGAGTGCACATCCGCATCTCTTCGTCGACGCGCGTGCCGAGGTCGGCTTCGACGCCGAAGGCCGGATCGTGTGGCTGAAGAACGTCTGGCGCTTCGACGAGCCCTTCTCGGCCTATGCCAAGCAAGGGCTGGCGCATCTGCCGAACGGCCGATTGACCGCTGCCTCGCTCGAGGCCCTGGCCAGGGTCAATATCCACTCGCTGGCGACCTACCGCTTCTTCACCTTCCTGAAGAAGGCCGGCAAGCTTGAGCAATTGGGGGACGGCGGCGCACAGAAACTCGAGGATGACGGCGAGCGGCTGACGCTGACCTTCACGGTGACGCCGCCGGCACCGATCGAGGTGAAGGGGGCGACGACGACCGTCTCGCTCTACGATCCGGAATATTTCGTCGCCATGAGCTTCGTGAAGGACCGGCCGGTCAGGCTCGTAGGTGCACCGCCCGCGTGCCGGCTGCAGCTGTTCACGCCGACCGGGCTGACGCCGGAGGCCGCTGCGCTGATCGCCCAGGTCCCGGCGTCGCAGCGCACCCTGCCGCCAGACTTGCAGTCGATGACCGGCGGCATCGAGAATGGCTTTGTGCTCGACTGCACGGCACACTGAATCTGACAAAGGCTTCCGGCACAGGGCGTGCTGGAGCGCCGGCGTGCGACTCCGGTTAATTAAAGTTGCCTCGACAAATCATTTGGGAAATCACACCGCTTAGCCGGCGTTGGACTTGATCAGCCGATGCAGCGCGTGGTCTCCCGGTTTCAAGCCGATGCGTCTGGACGTGCCGGCATTGACTTCGAGCACGAAGCGAACCGGGCCGGCCGAACCGATCGGCTTTTCCGACAGGGGCGTTGCATTCTCGGCGATCGAAACGACGGTGCCGTCCGAACGGATGAAGATCATGTCGAGCGGGACATAGGTGTTCTTCATCCAGAAATAGACCATCTGCTCGGTCTTGAAATCGAACAGCATGCCTTCGTCGGCGCCGAGCTTGGTGCGATACATCAGCCCGTCTGCCCGAGACGTGTCGTCGTCGGCGAGTTCCACCCGAAAGCTCTCATGCGAAGACGCGCTGACCAGCGTCAGCGGTTCAAATCGCGTCGTATCGGCCGCAATTGCCGGCAGCAGCCCTGCCCGCTCTGTCGGCAGCGAAGCAAAGCCCAGCACCAACGCCAGCGCCAGAACAAGCGACCGCAGGCCGATCCGGATCATTGTCAGCACCTCTTCAGCGCCGCTGCGACGCAGCCATCAAAACAGCGAAGCCGCGACGGTGTGGCCCTCGCGGCTTCGGCATTACGCATCCGATGTTGGGCGAAAATCGGTCGACCGAACGCCCACCGCCTAAATCGATCGACCGGCAGGACGCCGCCCCCTCGCGCCGCCCCACCGGAATCGCAATCAGTGGGACGCGGGAATGTGCGACACGCCATCGGGCCGGATCTCGGCGGCCATCAGCCCCTTCGGGCCGTTGCCGAACCGCACGAGCACCGACTGTCCCGGGCGCAACTCGGTCAGGCCGTAGCGCCTGAGCGTCTCCATGTGCACGAAGATGTCTTCGGTGCCCTCGCCGCGGGTCAGGAAGCCGAAGCCCTTGACCCGGTTGAACCACTTCACGATGGCACGCTCGATGCCGCTGGTGGCGACGATCTGCACGTGCGTCCGCGACGGCGGCAACTGCGAGGGGTGAACTGCGGTCGACTCATCCATATGCACAATGCGCAAGGCCTGCAGGCCGCGCGGACGGTCGAGCACTTCGACAATGACGCGTGCGCCCTCATAGGCGGTCTGGAAGCCGTCGCGTCTCAGGCACGTCACGTGCAGCAGGATGTCCGGCAGCTTGTTGTCGGGGACAATGAAGCCGTAACCCTTGGAGACGTCGAACCATTTGATGGAACCGGCGACTTCGATCACATCAACGTGCGGTTCTTCGACGATATCGTCTATTGGACGGGTGTCCGACGCAATCTTGGCCCCCATACCTGACAACCCCCAAATAGGTGCCTATCGAACACCTTCGCTCCCACCGCTTGGCGAAGGTTTCCGAACCGATTCGGCTGATTCTCGGTTGCGTCCAGCATAACACCCGACTTATCGGCTTCTAGCGCAATTTTGGCCGACGGCCGGGTATTCAACATCTTCGAGGTGTGTCGTCGCGGCGCCGGCAGCCGCGGCCGTTCGGGCACGTCCGACGACTGTCGACGGCCGTGGACGGCTGCCTCCAGGCCGTGCCATCATAACCCTATCATGCGTCCCGGCCACGCAGTTGACCGCAGCTTGCGGCCTGCAGCCGGCCGCCGCATCCGCCAGCCTACCGCTTGGGAGTTCACATGCGCTATCTGCACACGATGGTTCGCGTTCGCGACCTCGATCAATCGCTCGACTTCTGGGTCGGCAAGTTCGGCCTGACCGAGACCCGCCGCTTCGACAGCGAGAAGGGGCGCTTCACGCTCGTCTATCTAGCCGCTTCGAAGGATACCGAGGCGGCCGTCGCCAACAAGGCGCCTCTCCTCGAGCTGACCTATAACTGGGATCCCGAGGATTACGGTTCGGCGCGCAATTTCGGCCATCTGGCCTATGAGGTCGACGACATCTACGCGATCTGCGCCAAGTTGCAGGCTGCCGGCGTCACCATCAACCGACCGCCGCGCGACGGCCACATGGCCTTCGTCCGCTCGCCCGACCTGATCTCGATCGAACTCCTGCAGAAGGGCACGCCGCTGCCGCCGGCCGAGCCGTGGGCGAGCATGGCGAATACCGGCAGCTGGTAACCCGGCCCCGCTCCCGCCCTGCGTGGTGGTTGCGGTTGTCATCCGCCGGCGGCATGAACACGTCGAGCCCCAGGACTGGCCGTCGCCCGCAAAGACCTGCGGCAACGGACGGTTCTGGGGCCGAATGCATTTTGGGTCATCCAGACCCAAAGCAGAACTCGCGGATCTATCCGGACCTTGCGGAATTGGATTACGAGCCGTTGTTCTGCTGATCGGCTTCGAGCCGCAGGTTCAGGATCGCCAGATCACTGTCGCTGAGATTGCCGCCCGGATTGAGTTTGTGGCGCAGCTCGGTCAAGTACGGCTGGCTGCTCGTCCCGCGCTCGGCATCGCGCCCCGGCGCCTGGACCGACGCCATAGCGCCAAGCTCGGCGCCAGCCATGACACCGCTTGTCGAACTCAATACGACGAAGGCGGATGCCAATATTACAGGAAGATAACGCATGTTGTTCTCCAATTTGTTCGGGATTATGTTCCCAACACGAGAAACATACACGATCCTCATCTGCCGACAATTCGAACAACATCACGCTTCATGAACTTACTGTGACAGATATTTGCTATATTCACTTGATTGTGATGGAATAAACTCGACAGATCTTGCCGTCCGAGATTGGAATGCGCTGATCGAATCAGGGCAACGGCGGACTGCGCGGCAATGATGCTTCCGGCGGCGGCCAGAGCGTGTTCCGCTCAAGTTGACCAGACTTGAGCAATAAGAACGCGCTCAAAATCTTGAATCTGCGCATTTTCTTATCGACCGGATTGATTCAATCCGGTCGGAAAATGCGCTGGAGCACTTCGGCGGCTCTGCGCCCTTCCCCACCGAGCGGCCGGTTCGCTTGCCGAACGCGCGCCCCTTCCCGTTTCGCAAACGACGAGCCCCCGAATGGCCCGCCGCAGCCACGAAGGCATGCGGGAGCGCATCCGGGGGGACAATCACGGGGTGGCCAGAGCTAGTGGAGCGAATTTGACATTTGAGTCCCAGCGAGTTGCGCGACAAAACTCAAATGTCAAATTCAAAGCTCCACTAGATTCAATGAATTGCTAGTGGTCCTGGGACTCCGACATTTGCGTAAGTGCGCGCGGCGAGTGGGATGCAAATGTCGGAGTCGGACCACTAGGTTGCCTGCCCCCGATCGGGCGTCGGCGTGCGCCGCGCGCCCGCGCCATCAATTACCAGTAGCCGGACGACCCCGTGCCTTCCAGGCTGTGCGCCAGCATCAGCAGGTCGCGCTCGCTGAGCTGACCGTGCGGATCGAGCCGACCGCGCAGCTCCTTGAGGTAGTCGCCGTAGCTGGTGTTGGCGTATCCGGCATCGGTCGGTTGGGCCGCCATTGCCGCAGACGCGGTCGTGGACGCAAACAGCGTCAAGGCCAAGATAACATATTTCGAACGCATGCTGTTCTCTTCCCGTCAGTAATAGTGACGTTACATCCCCATTATACATCACTTTCGAGGCGCGATAATTCAAACAGGATCACGTAAAGTTAATAACATACGATTACATGCGAGATCAT
>JARLIT010000387.1 GCA_031291575.1 Ancalomicrobiaceae bacterium | reverse complement strand
GTGCCGAGCCGATCTGCCGCTCGCGATCGGCGGCGAATTGCGATCGTTCCATGTGGGCAACACGAGCCGTTATAGAGCGCGTGGTAGCGCCGTGCCCCTGGACTGTCAGGCATTCGCACGTCAGACTGCCGCGCGCCGTTGAAGTGTATTCGGCTTTTCAATTACGGACTTACAGGAGGAAGCGATGCGCGCCACCACGTGGCTTGTGTTCGGCAGCATTCTGTGTGCTGCGAGCGGCGCTCGGGCTGAAGACGACCTGTTCCCCTTCGATGAGGTCGAACCGGTTGTGACTGCGGCGCCCTCGAATGTCGCGCAGATCGGCCTCAATGATGTCCAGCAAGTGTTGGACATCGCGGTCTCGCCGACCGGACCCAACGTTGCCGTATTGGTCAGCGCACCCAATGGCCAACAGACGCTGTTGCGATGGAGCATCGGCAAGCCCGAGGCGGAGCATACTGTACTTGCCACGACTGCGCCCACCATCAAACTCAACAGCCTGAGCTGGCATCCCAAAGGGACGCAGCTCTATGCCGCCGGCGGCAAGACAATCTACGTCATCGCTGGCAATGGCACCCCCAAACAGCTTTGGCACTCCAATGCGCCCGTCGAGCGGCTCGTCTCAGGGCCTCGCCCGTTCAAACCGGGCTTCCGGCTGTTCTTCAACGAGCGCCAGAGCAACGGCACGCGCTGGATCGCCTCCATCGACGAGAAGGGCGCCGGCTACTACGTGGTGACGGCTGCAACACCGCCCGCCGCCAAGCCGAGCGAGGACGGCGATCCGCCGATGACGGAGAAAATCGCTGACGCTGTCCCGGTGAACTTCCACCCGGCGGGCGATTTGCTGCTGCTGGCGGACAAGCAGGGATGCTTCAAGCGGAAGTTCTACCAGTCCGACAATTGGGCCGCGAGCGAACCGCTCAAGGAAGCCTGCGGCGGAACCATCGCCTATACGCCGAACGGTGCGGCGCTCATGCGATGGAAGCCGGGTCAGGCGGGTATTGAGCTTGTCAATCTCGTGGACAAGACGCGCCAGAAGCTGCTGCCGGCCCGCGAGTTCGTCTCCGAGCCGCGTTTTACCGCCGATGGTCGGGGCATCGTCGGAGTAGCAAAGCAGGCGAGCGGTCTGGCGCTAGTCTATGAACCCTTGTCGCTTCCGCTCGCAGATGTCGTCAACGCCTGGCAGTTCATCGAAACGCCCACCGACCAGTCGAAGTTAGCGGAATTTGGCGGACTGTTTCGACCGATTGCGATCGACCAGCTGTACAAGCTCTACGATACGGAATCCTACACCTGCGGCTCCTATGACTACCGCACGCCGGTCAGGCCCTATCTGGTCACCACCGATATCTTCTGGGAGGTCTACGGGGCCGCGTACCAAGGGATCTTCCTGGAAGTGGAGCGCGCCCGCGCCATGCCGGCATTCCGCACGATGCTCGCCAAGGCGTCGGCGGAATTGGCGCAGAAAGCCCCCAATGCGGAATTGACGAAGAAATTCCAAGCTGTGGTTGCCATTCTGGCAGAAAAGGCAGGCAGCAACGAACTAGCCAGCAAAATCACCGCCGATCCCACCTTCGCGGCACGTGGCGCCTATACCAAGGACAAGGCGTCGGCGACCTATTTCACCGCGGTTCGCTATCTGGCCACACTCCAACTCAAGCCGGACGAGGCCGTCCTCATCGCCGGGTTGTCGGATGAGGCAAAGAAGGCAGCCGATGACTGGATCGGCAGCTACGAGACGTTCATCGCCGCGTCTCGCGCCGAACTCGCCTGGAACAATGGGCGCAAAGTCGCGGCCTACACCTCGCGCCGGCCTGACACCAAAGCCTTGTTCCCGTTGTCCTGGGGGTGGGACAACGAGACCTTCGATCGTTCGGTCGACCACATCGATTTGCCGATGGAAGGCAAGGACGGGAAGCGGCTGTTGCCCACAGCCTTTGACGTGGCGATGGTCTTCGGCAATCCGCTGGCGGAAAGCCTTTTGGGCCAAATCGGCCAGTTCGACAAATTCCCGGAATTGCGCGGCCGTCTGAGGCAGGTGCAAGCCGACTTCGGCAAGAGTGTAGGGCAGGATGGCGAAACGCTTTATGGCAAATGGCTGCGTGCGCTGGCGGTGCAATGGACCAAGGCACCGTCGACGCCGATCTCAGGCGCGATGTGGGATGCCAAGCGGCTGCAGACGGGCCTCGCCTCCTGGGCCACGCTGAGGCACACGACAATCCTGGTGAACGACCTGGCCGCAGCGGAATGCGGCGAGGCTGGCTTTGAAGCGATCGTCATGCGACCGCCACGTGGCTACGTCGAACCGGATCCGGCCACGTTCCAGGCCATTGCGGCGCTGTATGACTCGACGATCGCGGCGGTGCGCCGGCTTTGGCCTGCTGGCACCCCTCTCTCCGAAGGCATCATCCGCCGCCTGGAGGAGTCCCGTGACCAGACACGGCAATTCGGGGCGATCGCCGAAAAGGAGGTCAACGGCGTGGCGCTCTCGCCTGAGGACTACGCCGCCATCCACTATGTAGGGCGGGCAGCCGAACATAACTTCCTGGTGTTCTACAGCCTACAATCTGAGGAAAATGCCCTGGTCAACCCCGACCCCGTCACCAAGATCGCCGAGGTCGCGGGATCGCGGGAAACGGGTTACCTGGAAGCCGCGGTGGGCAAACCGCTGGAATGGGATCTGATCGCGCCTTCCTTCGGTCGGCGCGAGATCGCCAAGGGCGCGGTCTATTCCTTCCATCAGTTTGCTTCCAAAGTGCCGGTGACCGACGAGGCATGGCGCAAGCAGATCGAACAGCAACCTCTTGCCGATTGGGTCAAGCCCTACGCCTCGGACAAGGTGCTGTCGTGTCCGCCCGCGCGCCCATGAAGCGCGCTCTCCTGGCGGGTCTGGGCTTTCTCGGCGCCGCGGCCTTGGCGTGCGGGGCAAGCGCGAGCGATGGCGCACGGCTGCTGTTTGCCGGAGACGTGCTTCTGGCGCGAGAAGTCGCGCATGAAATCGAGTTACGCAAGCAATCGCCCTGGGCTGGGCTGGCGCTCATTCGTGATGCCGACTTTGCCATGGCCAACTTCGAGGGAGCCGTTGGCGAAGCCGAGGGCTGCGCGGGAATGAACCCGTGCTTCGCGGTTCAGCCGAAACTGTTGCGCTATCTTGCGGAGGCTGGCTTCAAGGCGGTTGGCGTTGCCAACAATCATGCCGGCGACCTCGGCGACCCCGGGCGGTCGGCAACCAGGACCGAGCTGGAAAAGCTGAGCATTGGCGCCCTGGACTTCGAGCATTCGCCCGGTTTCGTGCGGATCAAGGGACGTCTCGTCGCGCTCGTCGCCATCAGCCAGGTGGCCGGACGTGATGGTCATATCGATCCCGTTCCCTCGCTCGATGCTGAGCGAAAGCTGCGGCTGGCGCGGACACTGGCGGACTGGGTCATCGTCTTCATCCATTGGGGCAGCGAACTCAAGGATTGGCCGCAGGACGCGCAACGGCAGACAGCGGACTGGCTGATTGCTCATGGCACCGACGTCGTCATCGGCCATCATCCGCATGTGGTGATCCCGCCGGAATGCATTCAGGGTCGACCGGTGTTCTATTCGCTCGGCAATCATGTCTTCGACCAGAAGTACGAAATCACCAAGACGGGGATGCTGGCCGACTGTCGGATCGCGGGCGATACCCTGTCCTGCCGTCCGCTGACAACCCGCACGCCGACCGGTTCGTCGTTTCCGCGCCTCGACACCGCACAAGCCGATGATCCCCGTCTATCTGATTGCGCCGTTCGGGCCGGACCCGGCTTGACCGTCGCGGGCAAGCGGCTTCAGCCTTGGGGAGACGATCGCCGCCTGATGACCGGGCCGATGGTGATCGAGGGCTCGGCCAATGGGCGGCCAGACTGGAAGATGGCCGGCCGCGATGTGCTGGCGATGGAAACCGGCCAATTGATCCCGTCGCATGCCGATGTGCTGGTCACGCTTGAACAGCACCATTCGCCCATCGACAAGGAGGATAGTCCGCGCCCCTATGTCTATGACGTCACCGATCATGGTCTGGTGGCGCGCTGGCGCGGCTCGGCGCTGGCCTGGCCGCTGATCGACACACGGCTCGTGCAGGGTGCCGATGGCTCAGCCTATCTGTGCGCGTTGCACCGCGGCGATTCGTTTCTCCAGCTAGATCCGGGCACGCGGGCGACCAGACGAATGCTCTACAAATGGTCCGGCTTCGGCTTCTCTGCGGCTGAAGACCCGATAGCGACGCAGCATTGCGAGGCTGTGTACCCTCGAGATTGAGGCAGCCACCAGATCGCTAGCAACGTCCCAGATCTGTCGAGTTCGCAGCGCCACCGCAGTCACCTCTGCGAGCCTGATCTGGAGATCGGCATAGAAATTCTCCATCCGCTGCCAGCCACGTTCGACGAGCGCCGGTAATCGCGCGACAAAATCGGAAATCAGATCGATGGCGGCAACGTTCACATGCCCGGCGATTTCGAATTCGGCTGGCGTGCTGGCGCCGCGTCCGGGCATGAACAAGTGGTTAAGCGTGGGCATGACATGGATTTCGGCGTTTGCATGGCCGGC
>JARLIT010000386.1 GCA_031291575.1 Ancalomicrobiaceae bacterium | reverse complement strand
CTCGTTCTGCCGCATCAGTCCGTGGTCGACGAAAATGCAGGTGAGCTGGTCGCCGATTGCCTCGTGGATGAGGACGGCCGCCACCGAGGAATCAACGCCGCCGGAAAGCCCGCAGATCACCCGTTCGTTGCCGACTTGGCGACGGATCTTGGCGATCATCTCGGCACGATAGGCCGACATGGTCCAGTCGGACTTCAGCCCGCAGATGCGGTGGACGAAATTCTTGAGGAGCTTTGCCCCGTCGGGCGTATGCACAACTTCCGGGTGGAACATGGTGGAGTAGTAGCGGCGCGCCTCGTCGACGGCGATGGCAAACGGCGCGTTCCCGGACGTGCCGACCACCTCGAATCCCGCCGGCAGTTCCATCACCCGGTCGCCGTGGCTCATCCACACCGGATAGCGCTTGCCGACCTCCCAGATGCCGTCGAACAGTGGCGAGGATTTCAGGATCTCTACTTCGGCGCGGCCGAATTCGGCGGCGTGCCCGCCCTCGACCCGGCCGCCGAGTTGCGCCGCCAGCGTCTGCTGTCCGTAGCAGATTGCGAGTATTGGCACGCCCGAAGCGAAAACCGCCTGCGGCGCCCGCGGGCTGCCGTCCCGTGTCACCGAATCCGGTCCACCCGAGAAGATGACGCCCTTGGGCCTCAGCCGCTCGAAGGCGGCGGCGGCCAGTTGGTAGGGATGGATCTCGCAGTAGACGCCTGCCTCGCGCAGCCGCCGCGCGATGAGCTGGGTGACCTGACTGCCGAAATCGATGATAAGGATGGTGGCGTGTTGCATGAAGAGGGTTTAGGCGATGGCCGCGCGCGAGGCAAGGGTTTGGCTGGAAACCGCCGCGAGCCCGAATTTGGGATTGCATTGCAGGTCATCGCACCGTAGACTGAATATCGGTGGCTTCGCTTAGAATATACGCCAGGACGCATTCATGTTCGCCCGTGTAATACTCCAATCGAGCAGCTTATTCCTTTCACTATTTCTGCTCGCGCCCACACCGGCAACCGCCTGCGATTCTTGGATGGAGCAGATTGTCGGCCAGCAGATCCGTCAAGCGATCGTCAGTTCCACGCCATGTGCCGGTCTCGCCTATCGGCAGGGGCCTTTCCATGTCGCGCTCGACAAGACACGCGAGGTCAGGCTGAAGTCGCTGGACCTGTGTCTCGACCATGCCCAATCGACGCTGCAGGGCACGGTCAGCGTCGCCTGCGCCACGCCCGACCATGCCGCGATCCAGGTGAAGCCCATCCGCGAGGACTTCGACTTCCGGATCGCATTCAACATGGCATCCTGCTCGGTCCTCGATCTGCACATCGAACCGCACGGGTTCATCGGCAAATGGGTCGCGGCTCTCGCTGATTTCGACACCCTCCTGCGTCAGGCCGCGCAGTCGAGGCTGGACTCCATTTGTCACAAGACGTGATTGTGGAGAGGCGTTCAGATGTCCTTGCAAGCGCCCGCACGCACCTCTCGGGAGAAACGCATGATCCGTCCGCTTGCCGCCCTGTTGCTCGGCCTCGCCCTCCTGACGCCCGCCGCCGCTGAAGACGTGCGCAAGCCTGGCCCCGGCTCGGCCGAGGAAAAGGCCATCGAGGATGTCATGCGAGCGCCGATGGAAGACCTGTTCGGCAAGCCCATCGCATTCCGCGTGCAGGCGATCACCGTCTACCGCGACTATGCCTATGTGCTGCTGCATCCGGAGCGTCCGGGCGGCAAGCCGATCGACGCCGCCGCCTGGAAGAAGGCCGTCGCCAACTGCGAGCAGGACCGCGGCAACTTCACCATCGAAGCTCTACTGAAGAAGTCCGGCCCCGATTGGCGCTTCGATTTGCCAGCAAGCGGCAAGCCGGATGCCTGCGCTTCGGACACGATCGTCGACGAGGGTGCGCTGAAGGCCCGCGGCCTGCCGATCGACCTGATCCTATCGGACAACTGAATCCGGGCGCTGGCGTACCGCCGACGGCGCTCGGCCGGGCCGGCGGCCAGGACACCTCAGGCCACCATGGCCGGGTCGAACCGCGCCAGTCCCGGCGAAGGCGCTTCGGCGACGCAGTTGCGCCCGAAGGTCTTGGCCTTGTAGAGCGCATCGTCGGCGGCTTCGATCACCCTTGGCCAGTCCAACTTGTCGCGCCGGCCGCTGGCGACGCCGAAACTGGCGGTGATCCAAATATCGGAGCCGTCGTCGAACTTGATCGCCGCGTTGCTGATCGCTCGTTTGAGCGTTTCCGCCAGCTCCACCGCGTGCCCGCCCGGACCGCTGGCAACAATGACGGCGATCTCGTCGCCGCCGTAGCGCGCCGCGATGTCCAGCTTGGAAATCCGGCTGCGGATCACCTGCGCGACCTGCCGCAACACGCGGTCGCCGGCGGGATGGCCGTAGCGATCGTTGATCGCTTTGAAATGATCGAGATCGAGCATGATGAGCCCGACCTCTTCGGGGAGATCCGCATAGGCCGGATCGCCTCGACCGATATGATCGAACAACTGGCGGTTGGCGAGCCCGGTGAGACCGTCAATCTCGGCCTGGATCCGCAAGTCCTCGGCATACCGCCGGCGCTCCCGGACATAGTCGGTCAAGGCTCTGAGCGCGTCGAACAGGCGCTGCATCTCGGCGGTGCCGCGGATCGGGGCAACGAGCGGGACGTGCCCCTCGGCCAGCGCAATGACGTGCTCGCGCACCGTCATCAGCGGCAGCAGCACCAGGCGCCGCGCCCCGAAGATCAGCCCGACGTGGACCATGACGACCAGTCCCGTCAGCAGCGAGACGACCACCAGACGCAGCAGCGTCATATCGCGCTCGCGCTCCGACGCCAGTTGCGACTGGCTGAGGAACGCCAGCCGCAGCCGGTCGAGCGGCTCGGCAGCGGCGAAGTAGCGTGCCTTCAGGTCCGCGATGGCCGGCACCGTTCCGGGATTGCCGTTCAAGCTGGCGACCGCCGCCTGCAGCAGCGGCAGGCCCACGGTGAAGAGGCGGGCTTCGACGTCGAAACTGGCCTGTGCCAGATCGGAGGAGGCGCTGAATTGTCTGGTTTGGTGGCGCACCAACTGCCAAAGCTCATCGATGCGACCAAACGTTCGCATCAGTTTCAGATCGGCGTCCGAAGACAATGCCTCGCGGGCCGCCACTGCCGGGAAGACCCAACTGCCGGCACGACCAGCGTATTCGCGCAGTTCGATCAGCATCTCGGCGACGATCGCCTTGCCAGCGACCGCCGGTTCCTTGGCCGACAGATTGACAATCGTCTCGTCGATCAACAGCTTGGTCGCATCGAATGCATCGAACATGTCGGCATTGACTTCCGCGACCTGCTCCGGCACGCGCTGCTCCAGCGGTTCCTCGAGCAGCCCATCGATGGCCAGACGCGCCAGACGCAGTCGGGCCTCGATCCGGGCGATGCTTCTGGGCGTGATGGTCTCGCCGAGGTCGCTCACCGTCGCCGTTGCCAACGCCAGGGTCGCCTGCAGCGCGGCATCGGTGTTGGCGCGAAACTCCGCCAGCCGGCGGAGTGCTGGACTATCCGCCGAGATCTCCTCGTCAAGCGCGTCAATGGCTGGGCCGCGCTCGACCGAGATGTGGTGCGCCGCCGTCAGCGCCTGACGGAACACGGCAAGGGCTTTGACGGTGCGATCGGAACTGAGATAGCTCTCGAGAATCGTGTAGATGAGCCCACCCGACAACAAGAACGTAACTGCAAGCATGATCGTCGTGCCGACGATCAGCTGTCGATTGAGGCTTGAGCCACGTCTGTCCACTGCGCCACCCAGGGTTCGCGGTCGCACACATTTGCTGTCATCTCTCCGTTATGTTCACCAACGGAGCGTTAACGCCATGGCACTCGATATATTCATCATACTGCATGGTTAGCACATTGTTCAGGCTTTCACCTCCCGCTGGAAAATCTCCAGCGCCCTCGCTTTGGTCGAGACAAAAAGCGACTCAGCCATTGAGTCGGGATGGCGTGGCCGGGCGAGATCGAACGGTAGATATTCGGCGATCCGCGTCGGCCGGCGGGTGAGCAGCAGGATCTTGTCGGCGAGGAACACTGCGTCTTCCAGGTCGTGGCTGACGATGACCATGGTGACGCCGGTCTTCAGGTAGATGTCCTGCAACTTGTCGCGGATGAACAGCGTCATTTCATAGTCGAGCGCAGAGAACGGCTCGTCGAGGAACAACACTTCCGGGCGCGGCGCCAGGGCGCGCATGATGCACACCGTCTGCTGCTGACCGCCTGAGAGTTCGTACGGGTAGCGGCTGAGGTCGAAGCGGATCTCGAATTCGGCGACCAGTTCGTCGACCCGCGCCTTGACCGCCGCCTTGCCCATGCCGGCCCGCTTCAGCGGATAAGCGATGTTGTCGATGGCCCGGATCCAGGGAAACAGCGCCTCGCGGTACTGCTGGAACACATAGCCGATGCGGGTCTCCTTCAACGTCTTGCCATCGAACAGGATCTCGCCCGCATCAACCGGAATGAGCCCGGCGATCATGTTCATGATCGTCGACTTGCCGCAGCCGTTCGGCCCGAAGATCGAGACGATGCGGCCCTCGGGAATATCGAGATCGAAGTTCTGGTAAAGCGGGACGCCGTCGAAGGCCTTCGACAGGCCGCGCACGGTGATGTGGGTGCGGCTGCGCGTCAACTGGATCGGCAGTGAGGGATGGACGATGGCCGTGGCGGCCTCGATGTCGGGCAGAAGCATCTCGTTCATTTGCCGCTCCAGTGGATGAAGCGCTTTTCCATGACGAGAAAAGCGATGTTGAGGAGATAGCCGAGCGCCCCGGTGACCAGGATCGAGGCGTACATGTCCTTGACGTTCAGCACCTGCTGCGCATCGATGATGCGGTGGCCGAGGCCGGTCTCCGAGCCGATGAACATCTCCGCCACGATGACGATGACGAGCGCCATCGACACACCGTTCCTGAGGCCGACGAAGGTCTGCGACAGGCTTTCGAGGAGGAGGACATCGCGGAAGATCTGCCAGGCGTTCGCCCCCATCACCCGGGCGGCCAGAATGCGGGTCTTCCTGGCGTGCATCACGCCGTAGGCGGAGTTGAACAGGATGACGAGCACCGCGGCGAAGGCGGCAATGGCGATCTTGTTGGCGTCGGTAATACCGAAGATCAACAGGAATAAGGGGATCAGTGCGCTCGACGGGGTCGAGCGGAAGAAGTCGATGAGGAACTCGACGCTGCGATAGGCGGTCTCGGAGGCCCCCAGCGCGATGCCGAGTGGCACGCCGATCGCTGCTGCGATCAGGAAGGCGATGGCAGTCCGAAGGAAGGTCGCCCAGATGTCGACGACCATGGCGCCCTTCGCCACCGCCGTCGCCAGGAACGTCACCGTATCGAGGGGCGACGGCAACAGCACCTTGTTGACAAGGCCGAGCGCCACGACGCCGTACCAGACGGCGAAGAACACGACAGGGCCGATGAGGGGGAGAAGACGTCGTGCGATCGTCGCATCCATCGCCTCAGCCTTTGTAAAAGAGGGGAGCGACGTCGATGTGCTGGGTGAAGATGCCGCGCGACGTGAAAACGTCGAAGAACTTCTGATAGGCGGCGATATCGGCGGGGGTGAAGTCCACCGCCATCTTGTAGCCTGGCAGCGGCACCTCGCTAGCGAGCGCCTCCTCGATGCCGGTATAACCCTTCAGGTACTTGCGCACCTCGTCGGGCTTGTCCGCGACCAACTGCACGCCCTTGGCGTAAGCCGCGATATAGGCCTTGGCGACGTCCGGGTATTTGGTCAGGAAGTCGGTCGTCAGCGAGGCCGTACCGCCGTACCAGGGAGCCTTCTCGTCGTCGAGCACGTATTTCGAGATGACTCCGTCCTCGAGAATGCGGGAGACGTCCTTCAGCCGGCCGATCGTCCCCGTCGGCTCGAGCGTGTAGACCGCATCGATCTGTCCCGCCGCGAGCGCGGGAACATGCTGGCCGATCGGCAGTTCGACGATCTTGGGATCCTTGATGCCATTCTTTTCCAGGATCACCTTGGCCAGCGTGACGTTCTGGATGCCGGGGCCGGAGGCAACGCGCTTCCCCGCCAGGTCGGCGATCGATTTCACCGCGCTGTCCTTCGGCACCAGGATCTCGTCGAGCACGAACACCTTGTTGGACGGATTCGAGCAGATGATTTTAAAGAGCCCCGGCGAGGTGATCTCCCCGAGTCCCAGCGCGGCCGATGCCGTGCCGTTGGCCGATCCCTCGATGCGGCCGGCGATCATCGCCTCGACCACCTGCGTGGCGCTGGCGAACTTCGCCCCCTCGACGTCGAGCCCGGCATCTTTGAAGAACCCCTTTTCCAGCGCGACATAGAACGGCAGGCCGGCGGCGATCGGCCAATAGCCGAT
>JARLIT010000093.1 GCA_031291575.1 Ancalomicrobiaceae bacterium | reverse complement strand
GTGACGGGGCTCGGAGCGAGCGCGCCTGCCGAAGCCGTCGGGGACTTGCCGGTTGCTGGCATTTCCGCCGATAGCCGCAGCATCGCGGCCGGCGAGATCTTCGTCGCGCTGCCGGGCACCAAGGCCGACGGCGCCCGCTACGTCGCGGATGCGGTGGCAAAGGGGGCGGCCGTCATCATAGCCGGTCAGGACGCAGCGCTTGCCGGCACGGCCGTGCCGGTCATCCGCGTCGACGAACCGCGCCGCTTCCTGGCGCTGGCCGCCGCCCGCCTCAATCAGCCGATGCCGAAGACGGTCGCTGCCGTCACCGGCACGTCCGGCAAGACCTCGATCGCCGCCTTCCTCAGGCAGATCTGGCAGGCGGCCGGAAAGCGGGCCGCCTCGGTCGGCACCATCGGCATCGTCACGCCCGATTATGCCACCTACGGCTCACTGACGACGCCTGATCCGGTGGCGCTGGCCAAGAGCTTCGCCAAGCTCGCTGGCGAGGGCATCACCCATGTGGCGATGGAAGCCTCGTCGCATGGGCTCGACCAGCATCGGCTGGACGGCATTCAGCTCACCGCAGGCGCCTTCACCAATCTCTCCCGCGACCATCTCGACTATCATCCCGATGTCGAGGCCTATTTCGACGCCAAGATGCGGCTGTTCGAACGGCTTCTCGCCCCCGGTCAGAGTGCCGTCGTCGACGTCGACACGGAATATGGCAAGCGCGCGGCCGAACGGGCCAGGGCGGCCGGGCTGACTGTCCTTTCCGTCGGCACCGAAGGGCAGGCGCTGAAGCTTCTCTCCACCCGACCCGACGGCTTCGCCCAGGTGATCGCGGTGGAAGCCTTCGGCAAGCGGCACGACTTGAAACTGCCGCTCCTCGGCACCTTCCAGGTATCGAACGCGCTCGTCGCGGTCGGTCTGGCGCTCGCCACCGGCATCGAGAAGGACAAGGCGCTCTATGCCATCGAGGCCCTGAAGGGTGCCCCCGGCCGGCTCGAACTCATCGGTACGACGCGGAAGGGCGCGCCGGTCTTCGTTGACTATTCGCACAAGCCCGATGCGCTGGAAAAGGCAATCGCGGCGCTCAGGCCCTACAGCAAGGGCCGGCTGGTGGTGGTCTTCGGCTGTGGCGGCGACCGCGACCCCGGCAAGCGGCCGGTGATGGGCGAGATCGCGGTCCGGACGGCCGATGTCGCCATCGTCACCGACGATAACCCGAGGAGCGAGGATCCGGCCGAGATCCGCCGCCAGATTCTCAGCGCCGCCCCCGGCGCCATCGAGATCGGCGACCGCGGCGAGGCGATCCGCACCGGCGTCCATATGCTCGAGGCCGGGGATATTCTGATGATTGCCGGCAAGGGCCATGAAACCGGCCAGATCGTGGGAGATCGCGTACTACCGTTTTCCGACCACGAAGCCGCCGAGGCGGCTCTGCAGGATCTCGATCCATGACCCCTCAATCGCTGTGGATGCTCGAGCCCTTTCTTGCCGCGACCGGCGGGCGCGTCCTGGGCGCGGCTGCTGCCGAGATCACCGGCATCTCCATCGACAGCCGCACCGTCGCAGCAGGCGAGGCGTTCTTCGCCATCAAGGGCGATACACATGATGGGCACAGTTTCGTGCATGCCGCGCTCGAGCGCGGCGCCGGGTTGGCCGTCGTCGCCGAGGAACGGCTTGTCGACCTGCCCGCCGACGGCCGCTATGTCGTGGTCGACGACGTGTTGCAGGCGCTCGGGCGGCTGGGGGCGGCGGCGCGGGCCCGCAGCCGCGCCCGTGTCGTGGCGGTCACCGGTTCGGTCGGCAAGACATCGACCAAGGAGGCGCTGAAGGTCGTGCTCGCCAAGCAGGGCTCGGTGCATGCCTCGCCGGGCTCCTTCAACAATCACTGGGGCGTGCCGCTGACGCTTGCCCGTCTGCCGGCCGACATTGATTTCGCCATCTTCGAGATCGGCATGAACCACGCCGGCGAGATCACCCCGCTTGCCAAGCTGGTGCGCCCGCACGTGGCGATCGTCACCACTGTGGCGCCGGTGCATCTCGAATATTTCGACTCCGTCGCTGACATCGCCCGGGCCAAGGGCGAGATCTTTGCCGGCGTCGAGCCGGGCGGCGCCGCGGTCATCAACGGCGACATCGCCGAGGCCGGTCTGCTCGAGACCGAAGCACGGCGTGCCGGGGTCGAACACATCTATTTCTTCGGCGAAAGGCCGGGGCTTGCCTCGCACGTCGAGAGCTTGGTGCCGCGCGCCGACGGGTCCGTCATCCGCGGTTTCATTCTCGGCGCTCCGGTGATCTGGAAGGTCGGGGCGCCGGGCCGGCACGTGGCGATCAATTCGCTCGCCGTGCTGACGGCGGCCACGCTGCTTGGCGCCGATCTGGCACTTGCCGCGCTCGCGCTGGCACAGTTGGTCGCGCCGCAGGGCCGCGGCTCGCAGCACACGCTCGCTATCGGTCACGGCAGCTTCACGCTGATCGATGAGAGCTACAACGCCAATCCCGCCTCGATGCGCGCGGCTATTGATCTCCTTGGCCAGTCGCCGGTCGGTCTCAGGGGCCGGCGCATCGCCGTCCTCGGCGACATGCTGGAACTCGGCGAGGCCGGCCCGAGGCTGCATGCCGAATTGGCCGAGCGGCTGTCACGGGCCCGCGTCGATCGGGTCTATTGCGCCGGTTCCCTGATGCGCTCGCTGTGGCATGCGATCCCCATCGAAGTGCGCGGTGCGCATGCCGAGACCGCGGCGGAGTTGAAACCGGTCATCCTGCAGGCTCTGGCGCCGGGCGACGTGGTGATGGTCAAGGGCTCGAACGGGTCCCGCATGGGTCAGCTCGTCGAAGCGATCAAGAAGAAGTTTCCCTCGATCGAGGAATCGGTCGAAGACGTGGATGTTTGAGGGTTTCGACGGATGCTGTTTCTGTTAGGCGACTTGAGCGACAAGCTGATCATTTTCAACCTGTTCCGGTACACGACGTTTCGTACCGGCGGTGCGATCCTGACCGGTCTCGTGTTCGTTCTCCTGTTCGGACCGGCGATGATCAATACGCTCAGGGTGAAGCAGGGCAAGGGACAGCCGATCCGCACGGATGGGCCGGCCTCGCATCTCCTCACCAAGCGCGGCACGCCGACCATGGGCGGGCTGATGATCCTGGCCGGAGTGATCGTCGCAACGCTGCTGTGGGCCAATCTCCTCAATGCCTACGTTTGGATCGTGCTCCTGGTCACGGTGGGGTTCGGGGCCATCGGTTTCTACGACGACTTCCTGAAGGTGACGAAGCAGTCGCATCGTGGCTTCTCCGAGCGCCAGCGGCTGATCCTGGAATCAGCGATTGCCGCGGCGGCGGTCTGGTCGATCACCGCGATCGGGCGTGATGCCAGCGCGACGTCCATCGCCTTCCCCTTCTTCAAGGGGGTGCTGTTGCCGCTCGGCTATTTCTTCATTCTGTTCGGCGGCTTCGTCATCGTCGGGGCCGGCAACGCGGTCAATTTCACCGATGGTCTCGACGGGCTCGCCATCGTGCCGGTGATGATCGCGGCCGGCTCGTTCGGGCTCATCGCCTATCTCGCCGGCAACTACAATTTCGCCCACTACCTCGACATCAACTATGTGCGTGGCACGCAGGAACTGGCGGTCGTCTTAGGCGCGGTGATCGGCGCCGGCCTCGGGTTCCTGTGGTTCAACGCTCCACCCGCGGCGATCTTCATGGGCGATACTGGGTCGCTCGCCTTGGGTGGGCTCCTCGGCACCGTCGCTGTCGCCACCAAACACGAGATCGTGCTGGCCATCGTCGGCGGACTGTTCGTGCTCGAGGCGGCCTCGGTCATCATCCAGATCACCTCGTTCAAGTTGACGGGCAAGCGTGTGTTCCGCATGGCGCCGATCCATCACCACTTCGAGCAATTGGGCTGGAAAGAAGCGCAAGTGGTCATCCGCTTCTGGATCGTCGCCTTCGTGCTGGCGCTGATCGGCCTGTCAACCCTGAAGCTGAGGTGAGGTACATGATTGCAGTCACCACGGCACGTGGGAGGAAGGTTGCGGTGTTCGGCCTCGGCGGCTCCGGCCTTGCCACGGCGGAAGCGCTGATTGCGGGCGGCGCCGACGTCGTCGCGTTCGACGACAGCGAGGCCTCGCGCCAGCAGGCCGCCGAAAAGGGCGTGGCGATCGTCGACCTCCACGGAATCGACTGGGACGAGATCGACATGCTGGTGCTTGCTCCCGGCGTGCCGCTCACCCATCCCGAGCCGCACTGGTCGGTGAAGCTCGCTTCGGCGAAGGGCGTGCCTGTTGTCGGCGACATCGAACTTCTCGCCGAGGAGATTCGGGCGACCGCACCGACGGCACCCCTCGTCGCCATCACCGGCACCAACGGCAAGTCGACGACGACGGCGCTGATCGCACATCTCCTGGTCAGCGCCGGGCGCGACGTGCAGCTCGGCGGCAATATCGGCCGCGCGGTGCTATCGCTCGATCCGCCTGTTCCCACACGGACTTACGTCATCGAGTGTTCGTCGTTCCAGATCGATCTGGCGCCGACCCTCGATCCGACGGTCGGTGTTCTGTTGAACCTCTCGCCCGACCATCTCGACCGCCACGGCACGATGGAGGCTTACGCCGCCATCAAGGAGCGGCTGGTGACGGCCTCGCGCACGGCGGTCGTCGGCGTCGACGACGCGCTTTCTCGCGCCATTGCCGATCGCCTGGAGAAACGGGGCGGCAAGCTCGTCCGCATCTCGGCGAAGGAGATGCTGGCTGAAGGCTACTACTACGCCGGTGGCACCGTGTGGTCCGGCAGCGAGGTGGCCGCCGATCTCGCCGGCATCGGCTCCCTGCGCGGCACGCACAATGGTCAGAATGCCGCTGCAGCAATCGCCGCTGTCTCGGCACTCGGGCTTAGCCGCGAGGCGATCACCGCAGGATTGAAGACCTTCCCCGGGCTGGCGCATCGGATGGAGGAGGTCGGCTCGCTCGGTCGCATCCTCTTCATCAACGATTCCAAGGCGACGAACGCGGATTCGACCGCCCAGGCGCTCGCCACGTTCACCGACATCCACTGGATCCTCGGCGGCAAGCCGAAGATCGGCGGCATTGCCTCTCTCGCCGGCTTTTTCCCGCGCGTCGCCAAGGCCTATCTGATCGGTCAGGCAAGCGACGAATTTGCCGCCACGCTCGACGGGCAGGTGGCCTATGAGCGCTGCGGCACCATCGAGGCGGCGCTCGGCCGCGCGACCGAAGAGGCGAGCGCATCGGCGGCGGACGAACCGGTGGTGCTGTTGTCGCCCGCCTGCGCTTCCTACGATCAGTTCAAGAACTTCGAGGTGCGTGGCGACCGCTTCCGCGAGCTGGTCGCCGCCATTCCCGGCGTCCACCCGCGCGTCGTGCCGGCGCAAGGCTGAGGAGAGGGCAATGATCGACCGGATGGATCGCTCCAATTTCGCGCAGTGGTGGTGGACGGTCGATCGGGCCCTGTTGGCGGCGTTTCTGACCCTGATCGTGCTCGGTCTGGTCCTCTCTTTTGCGGCAAGCCCGGCGGTCGCTGAACGCATCGGTGCCGACACGTTCTACTTCATCAAGCGGCACGCCCTGTTCGTCGCTCCGGCTGCCGCCGTCCTCGTCGGCTGTTCGTTCATGGGGCCGCGCGAGGTCAGGCGCGCCGCGGTCGTGATGCTGGCGGTCGGCATTCTGATGCTGATCGCCACCCTGTTCATCGGTCAGGAAGTCAAGGGTTCGAGGCGCTGGATCACGATCGCCGGCCTCTCCTTGCAGCCGTCGGAATTGGTGAAGCCAGCCTTCATCATCGTGGCCTCCTGGCTGTTCGCCGAGCGCATGAAGCGGCCGGAAGTCCCGGGCAATCTCCTCGCCATGCTGCTGCTCGTCGTCGTGGTGGCGCTGTTGCTCGCCGAACCCGACGTCGGCCAGACGATCCTCACCGTCGTCTCCTGGGGCGCCATCTTCTTCGTCGCCGGCCTGCAGGTCGTCTGGATCATCGGGCTGGGGGCAGCCGGTGCCGGCGCGGTCTATCTCGCCTATACGATCTTCCCGCACGTGCATTCGCGCGTCGACCGCTTCTTTGCCAAGCCGGTCGAAGGACCGGCGCGATTCGCCAGCGACAACTTCCAGGTGCAGACGGCGATTGACAGTTTCACCAACGGCTCATGGCTCGGGCGTGGTCCGGGCGAGGGGACGGTGAAGAAGATCCTGCCCGACAGCCACACCGACTTCGTCATGGCGGTCATGGGCGAGGAATTCGGCATTATCGCCTGCATCCTGCTCGTCACGCTGTTCGCCTTCGTCGTTGGCCGGTCCTTGTGGTTCGCGCTGAAGGAGGAGGATCCGTTCATTCGCCTGTCGGTCGTAGGGCTTGCGACCGAATTCGGCGTGCAGGCGGGCATCAACATGGCGGTGAACTTGCATCTGATGCCGGCCAAGGGCATGACGCTGCCGTTCATTTCCTATGGCGGCTCGTCGATGCTGTCGCTTGCCTTCGGCATGGGATGCCTCCTCGCGCTCACCCGCCGCCGACCGCAGGCAACCCGCATGGTCTCGGCCGTGCATGCCGACTGACGGTGAGAGAATGCGATCCGACACATCTGCCAAGACCATCCTTCTATCGGCCGGCGGCACCGGCGGTCACCTGTTTCCGGCCGAATCGCTTGCCGCCGAATTGATCCGCCGCGGCTACGTGGTCGAACTGGCGACCGACGAGCGCGCCGACAAATATGGTCGCCGCTTTCCGGCCCGGGCCATCCACATCATTGCCTCGGCAACGCTGAAGGGGCGCTCGCCCTCGGCGATCCTGGCGACCGGTGCCGCGCTGGCCCGCGGCTTCGTGCAGTCCTGGAGGTTGATGCACCGGCTGAAGCCTGCCGTCGTCGTCGGCTTCGGCGGCTATCCAACCGTGCCGCCGCTGTCGGCGGCGGTTCTCGCCCATGTGCCGACGGTCCTGCACGAACAGAACGCGGTGATGGGCCGGGCGAACGCGCGGCTCGCCCGGCGCGTCACCCGCATCGCCACCTCGTTTGCCGAGGTCCGGATGCCGGCTGGGCTGGCGGGCAAGGTCGACTTCACCGGCAATCCCGTGCGCGATATGGTGATCGAAGCGGCCGCGCTGCCCTATCCCGACCTGGAGGCGGACGGCCCGTTCAACCTGATCGTCACCGGCGGCAGCCAGGGCGCGCGCTATTTCTCCGATGCGGTGCCACCGGCGATCGCGCTCCTCGACGCGGACCTTCGTGCTCGGCTGCGGCTGACCCAGCAGGTCAGGCCAGAGGACATGGACCGCGTCAAGGCGGCCTATGCCGCCATCGACGTGGCGGCTGAGCTGTCGTCGTTCTTCGTCGATCTGCCGGCGCGGATCGCGGCGAGCCATCTCGTCATCGGCCGGGCTGGCGCTTCGACTGTGACCGAACTCGCCATCATCGGCCGGCCTGGGCTGCTCGTGCCGCTGCCGGGCGCGCTCGACCAGGATCAGGCGGCCAATGCTCGCGTGCTGGAAACGGTTGGCGGCGGCTGGTCGCATGCGCAGAAGGATCTGACGCCGGAGGTTCTCGCCGCCGAGATCAGCAGGCTGATGCGGGCTCCGCAGATGCTGATTGCTGCCGCCGTGGCTGCCCGCTCGGTCGGCCGGCCGGATGCGGTCGCCCGGTTGGCCGACGTGGTGGAGCGGGCAGCGAAAGGCGGCTGACGGCCGGTCGCGCCTGCCGCAATCCCGCTTACCAGCCAGGGCTAAGTCCAACTTGTGCGGGGTGGCACGAGCCTGCTACTAACCGGCCCCGCCGCGCTTCGCGCCCAGCCAAGGATGTCTCCCATGAAAATGCCATCGACCATCGGACCCGTTCACTTCGTCGGGATCGGCGGTATCGGCATGAGCGGCATCGCCGAGGTGCTCCATACGCTCGGCTTCAAGGTGCAGGGGTCTGATGTCGCCGACAATTACAACGTGCAGCGGCTGAGGGAGAAGGGCATCACGGTGATGGTTGGCCATGATGCGGCGAACCTCGGCGATGCCCGTGTCATCGTCGTCTCGTCTGCCATCAAGCGCGACAATCCGGAACTCGTCGCCGCCCGCACGCGGCTGCTGCCCGTCGTGCGCCGCGCCGAGATGCTGGCTGAGCTGATGCGCTTCAAGTCGGCGATCGCTATCGGCGGCACGCACGGCAAGACCACGACCACGTCGATGGTGGCCGCGCTCCTCGATGCCGGCGGGCTCGACCCGACCGTCATCAACGGCGGCATCATCAACGCCTACGGCACCAATGCGCGGCTCGGTGCGGGCAACTGGATGGTGGTCGAATCGGATGAAAGCGACGGTTCCTTCGTCAAATTGCCGGCCGATATCGCCGTCGTCACCAACATCGATCCGGAACACCTCGACCATTACGGCACCTTCGACAAGGTGAAGGAGGCGTTCGCCCACTTCGTCGAGAACGTGCCGTTCTACGGCTTCGCGGTGATGTGCCTCGACCATCCGGAGGTGCAGGCGCTGGTCGGCAAGATCGAGGACCGGCGCGTGGTGACCTACGGGGCGAACCGTCAGGCCGACGTGCGCTTCTTCGACGTGCACGCGCTCGGCCGCGCGTCGCGCTTCTCTGTCACCATCCGCGACCGGGTGGCGGGGACCGAGAAGACGATCCCCGATCTCCTCGTCAACATGCCGGGCATCCACAACGTCTCGAACGCCTGCGCGGCAGTCGCCGTCGCCGATCAACTCGGCATCGCTCCGGAGGCGATTGCCAAAGGGCTCGCCACCTTCACCGGCGTCAAGCGTCGCTTCACCGCGACCGGCGAGTGGAACGGCGTGCAGATCTTCGACGACTACGGCCACCACCCGGTGGAGATCATGGCGGTCCTTGCCGCAGCCCGCGCCGCTGTCGTCGGCGAGGGCAAAGGCGGGCGCGTCTTTGCCGTGATCCAACCCCACCGCTATACAAGGCTCGCCTCGCTGTTCGAGGAATTCTGCCAGGCGTTCAACGATGCCGACGCGGTCATCGTCGCCGACGTCTATCCGGCCGGCGAAACGCCGATCCCCGGTGCCAGCCGCGATGCGCTGGTCGGCGGCCTGCGCGCCCGCGGCCACCGGCTGGTAACGCCGCTCGAAAGCCCCGACCAGATCGCCGGCCTGATCGCCGCCGATGCACGTTCCGGCGACTATGTCGTCTTCCTCGGGGCCGGCAACATCACCCAATGGGCCTATGCGCTGCCCAAGCAGCTGGCGGCCCTCGACAAGGACATCCCGGCGTGAGCACTTTGCTGTCTTCCCTCGATACCGCCGGCATCCGTGGTGCTCTGCAGCCCAATGTGCCGATGGCGGATCTGACCTGGTTTCGCGTCGGCGGGCCGGTCGAACTCCTCTACCAGCCGGCCGACGAGGCCGACCTGCAGCTGTTCCTGAAGCGGCTGCCGGCCGAGGTGCCGCTGACCATTCTGGGGCTCGGCTCCAACCTTCTGGTGCGCGACGGCGGTCTGAAAGGCGTCGCCATCCGGCTGTCGGGGCGCGGCTTTGGCGGCATCGAGCCGGTCTCGCCGACGCGGCTGAAGGTCGGCGCCGCGGTGCCGGACAAGGCGCTGGCCAAGGCCGCGCTCGAGGCCGGGCTTGGCGGCTTCCATCCCTATCACGGTATTCCCGGCGGCCTTGGCGGGGCCTTGACGATGAACGCCGGGGCCAACAACGTCGAGACGGCGGAACGTGTCATCGAGGTCAGGGCGATCGATCGGCGCGGCGAGATCGTGACGCTCAGCCTCGCCGACATGGGCTATTCCTACCGGCACTCCTCGGCGCCCGCCGGCCTGGTGTTCGTTTCTGCCGTCATGCAGGGCATTCCGACCGATAGGTCCGAAATCGAGCGGCTGATGGCGGAGGTTATGCTGCATCGTGAGACGTCGCAGCCGACGAAGGTGAAGACCGGCGGCTCGACGTTCAAGAACCCGCCGGGGGCGAGTGCCTGGAAGGTGATCGACGATGCCGGCTGCCGTGGCCTACGCATCGGCGGCGCGGTCGTCTCCGAAAAACACTGCAATTTCTTGATCAACGAGGGCGAGGCGACGGGGCGCGACATCGAGCGGCTGGCCGAGACGGTCCGCGCGCGGGTGCTGGCGCACTCCGGCATAAGGCTCGACTGGGAGATCAAGCGGCTGGGGTACGCGCGCCCCGGCGAAGAGGTGGCGGAGTTTTCCGATACCGCGGGGTGAGCGGCGCGCCTTCGCGGCTGTCGGTTGCCTCCGTCATTGCCAGCGCAGCGAAGCAATCCAGACTTCAGTTGCGGAAATCGTTTGGTGTTCTGGATTGCTTCGGCTCACGCTCGCAATGATGGCGGAGGCTGGATATCCGTTATCTGGTGAATAGCGCATCGAGGCCGCCGGCGTCCCTGCATCGCCTGGCGAATTCGCCGACCTGCTCCTCGTTGCGGGACGTCAGGGTATCGACACAGCCGTCCATGAGTTCGCGCAAGTGATGGCAAAGCTTGCGGTTGCGCCCGGCAATGCAGCTACAGCGGACGTCGAGGGCGCCGTTACGGAAGCTGGACGTCACTTGGTACGGCGTGCCGCTGCGACCAGATACTTCGAAACAGATCAGGTCAGTCAGACCGACGTCGCGGCGAGCATTTGTCCTGCGATCCCTCTCATCCGGCTCTGAGCCGGGGTCCCTGTGGCTGATGGTGACGCCCGCCCGCTTCGCCGCGTCACGAATGCCGCGAGCGCCGAATTGCTGCGCGGCATGCACGGCGATGCGGGCCGACATCAGCGCGTCATCCTCGGCATAGTGATGCTGAAAACTGACGTCCAGATACTGCGCGATATGACTGAGCGAATGACCACCACGGCCAGGCCAGAGGCGGCGCGCCAACTGGAGGGTGCACAGGACGTCGAAGGGCTCGAGCGCCAGACCGTAGGATTTTGCCGTGGCGATCAGCACCGACACATCAAAGGCGCTGCCGTGACAGAGCAGGACGTGGCTTGCGAGATAGGGACGGATGTGTGCAAAGACTTCGGGAAATTCCGGGGAATCCTGCACGTCCTTGGCGGTGATGCCGTGAATGCGGGTTTCGTAGAAGCCGAAGTCCGGGACCTTCGGCCGAATCAGATGGTAGCCGCTGGCGGCGATTGCGCCGTTCTCGATCCACGCCAGTCCAACGGCGCACGGGCTCGAACGCGAACTATTCGCCGTTTCAAAGTCGATCGCGAGTGCGTGCATCACGAGAGCCAGTTTGTCGGGAATCACGCCACCCTAGAGCGTGTCCCGTTCGGATGGAAGCGATCCGAACGATAAGGACACGTTCAAGTTATTGAATCTGGAGCATTTCCTTTCGCTCAGATGATTCCATCTGAGCGGGAAACGCTCTAGCAGTCCGCCGGCGGCGAGCAATCGTTGCAAGTACGCAGGGTGTCGATCCGTCACGTCTCATCCCCCTGCCAGGGCGATCCAGGCGTCCTCGTCGATGACCTCAATGCCGAGTTCCTGCGCCTTGGTGAGTTTCGAGCCGGCGCCCGGACCGGCGACGACGAGATTGGTCTTGGCCGACACCGAGCCGGAGACCTTGGCGCCCAACCGCTCTGCCTGCGCCTTCGCCTCGTCGCGGGTGAGCTTTTCCAATGAGCCGGTGAAGACGATGGTCTTGCCGGCGACGACCGTGTCGGTCTTCGGCTTTTCCGCTTCCGCGATGCCGCCGGTCATCTCGGCGACCAGTCGTTCGACGATGACGAGATTGTGGCTTTCGGCGAAATAGGCGGCGATGCTGTCGATCACCGTCTCGCCGATCTGATCGATGGCATCCATCTCGTTGCGCGCGGCGATGTCGATGGCGGCAACCGCCAGGGCCGCCTGGTGAAAGGCCTTCCAACTGCCGTAGGCGCGTGCCAATTGCCGAGCCGTCGTCTCGCCGACGTTGCGGATGCCGAGGGCATAGATGAAGCGGTCGAGTGCGATTGTCCGCCGCTCGTCGATCGCTGTGTAGAGCTTCTTCACCGAGGTGGCGCCGAAGCCTTCCTTGTCCTTCAGCTTCTTCAGGTTCGCCGCATCGCGCTGGCCAAGCGTGAAGATGTCGCCCGGCTCCCTGATGGGCAGATCTGTATCGTTGAAGAAGAATTCGATCTGCTTTTCGCCGAGCCCCTCGATGTCGAAGGCGCGGCGCGAGACGAAGTGCTTCAAATGCTCGATGCGCTGGTAGGGGCAGGCGAATTCACCGGAGCAGCGCGAGATGACGCCTTCGCCGCCGGTGGCCGTCGCCTCGCGGTTGACCGGCGTCTTCAACTCGCACGGGCAGACGTGCGGGAAGACGAAGGCTTCGCGGGTGTCGTGCGCTTCGTCCTTCTTCACCTCGACGATTTGCGGGATGACGTCGCCGGCGCGCTGCACGGTAACAGTGTCGCCGACGCGGGCGTCGAGGCGTCGGATCTCGTCGGCATTGTGCAGCGTCGCATTGGTGACGACCACGCCGCCGACGGTGACTGATTTCAGCCGCGCGACGGGGGTCAAGGCGCCGGTGCGGCCGACCTGGATGTCGATGGCTTCCAGTGTGGTGGTGGCCTGCTCGGCCGGGAACTTATGGGCGATGGCCCAGCGGGGCGAGCGCGAAATGAAGCCGAGGCGGGTCTGCAGCTCGAGCTGGTCGACCTTGTAGACGACGCCGTCGATGTCGTAGGGCAGATTGGCGCGCATCGCCTCGATCAGGCGGTAGTGGGCGATGAGGGCTTCGGCGTCGGCGCAGCGCACCATCAGGGGATTGGTGACGAAATTCCAGCCCCGGAAGGCTTCGACCATGCCGAACTGCGTGTCGGCCGGCAGCTCGCTCGCTTCGCCCCAGGCATAGGCGAAGAACGACAGCGCGCGCGAGGCGGTGACGCGCGAATCGAGCTGGCGCAAGCTGCCCGCGGCGGCGTTCCTCGGATTGGCGAAGATCTTCTCGCCGGCCGCCTGCTGGCGCTCGTTCAGCGCCTTGAAGTCGGCCTTGGTCATGTAGACCTCGCCGCGGATGTCGATGACGCCCGGCGCGCCCGGCGGCAGCTGGCGCGGGATTTCCTTGATCGTCAGGACGTTGTTGGTGACGTTCTCGCCGGTCGTGCCGTCGCCGCGGGTGGCGGCGGAGGTGAGCCGCCCCTCGACGTAGCGCAGGTTCATCGACAATCCGTCGATCTTCGGTTCGGCGGTAAACGTCACGCTGCCCGGCAAGAGGCCGAGGAAGCGGTGCACGCGCGCCACGAACTCGACCGCATCGGCTTCAGCGAAGGCGTTGTCGAGGGAGAGCATCGGCACGACGTGCTGGATCTTGTCGAATCGAGCCGCGATCGGCGCACCGACGCGCTCGGAGGGCGAATCGGCGCGCTTCAATCCCGGAAAGCGCGCCTCGATCGCCTCGTTACGGCGGCGAAGCGCATCGTAGTCAGCATCCGAGATGGTCGGTGCATCCTCGTCGTGGTAGCGCCGGTCGTGCTCGGCGATCTCGGCTGCCAGCCGCGCCAGTTCGGCGGCGGCTTCGAGTTCGGTCAGAGCGTCGACCGCGGCGGGGGGCGTCGGCTTGGACATGGGTGGGGCTCGTGTTGAACAGCGACTGGCTTACGCGACATTTCGCACGAGGCCCTACTCTCCGTCCACCGCGAACCAGTCGAGTTCGACGGCATCGGCGCGGAAGCCGAGGCGGGTCAGGATCGTCTCGAAGATCGAGGCGCGGGTGCGATCGATGCGGATCTCGTCGTAGCGGCGCGCGCCGAGGAGCCCGGCCGGCACGAAGCGGTCGATGATGAGAAGACCCTCGCCGCAATAGGCTCGGGCGACTTCTGTGCCGTTGACCGAGACGACCAGGTCGCCGGCATGTTCCAGGGGCAAGCGGCAGACGAGCCCGAGGCGGAGCCGATGCCGCTGGCTGGCGGCGTCTGGTTCGCCGGTCAGATGCAGGAACAGTCGGCCTGAATAGCCGACCAGCGTCACAACCGGGGTCCCGACGCGATGCCAGTCGAAGCGGGCCAGCCAGTTGCGGCGGGCTTCGCTGCCGCGCAGATCAGTGAACGTGCCCGGCGTGTAGTCGAGACCGTCGCCCGGCCGCCAGCCGACCGAAGAGGGGTAGACGGCGAATTCGCCGGTCAGGTAGGCACGCGTGTAGGCTTCATCGACGTGCGGCGTGGCGACGAGGCCGAGGACATGCAGGTAGAAGCCGACGAGACAGGCAAGGAGGGCGAGGAGGAGCCAGCCGAGGAGCGTGCGGCGCCGCGGAACCGCTGGTTCACATGACATAGAATTGCTCCATCGCCCAGGAAAAGGCGAAGATGCAGAGGCCGGCGAGCGACAGCGCCAACGTCGGCGTGCGGCCGAGCGGCCGGTCGGTCAGCAACGCCACCGCGAGGATCAGCGGAAACAGCCCGCCGGAATAGCGCGGCAGGCTGTGAGTTGCGCCGGTCAGGAAGGCGGCCGTCAACGCCAGACCGGCGAAGATCGCCTCGGTCTTGAGGTCGCGTCGCCACAAGGTCGGCAGCAGAGTGAGGGCGGCGAGCCCGGTCACTGCGTCGATCGCATTGGACATGATCCAGCGGACGTCGGTAAAGGCCGGGTTCAATTCGTCGAGGAGCATCATCCACGGCCATTTGAACTGGCGGTTCCAGGCGTTCTGATTGTGGGCGAAGGCGAGCGCATCGCCCATCAGCCCGTGCAGATACATCATGTAGAGCGCCAGCCCGAGGCCGGTGGCGGCGAGCGCGATGACTGCCCGCTCGGTTCCGGGACGGATGAAGACGACCCGCCAGAGGCCAAATTCGCGTGCTGCCAGGATGAACAGTGGCAGGACGGCAAGCACGCCGACGGTGCGGCTCGCCGACAGGGCCGCAGCAAGGGGCACGGCCAGCAGCCAGTCGCCGCGGCGGGCCAGCAGAAAAAGGCCGATGGACAGCGGCACGAACAGCGCCTCGGTCATCGGCACCGAGCCGTGTACGCCGAACGGCCAGAAGCCGTAGATGAGGCTTGCATAGCGGGCGAACGGCGAGCCGCCGTGATCGCGGGCGAAGAGGTAGAGAAAGTAGAGCCCGATCCCCCAGGCGACATTGGCGACGACGAGGCCGGCATAGGCAGCCGGTAGCCCCGTCAGCGCCGTCACGCCCGCCATGGCGGCGGGCAGGAGAGGAAAGAACGCCCAATTGGCGACGCCGTGCTTGTCGGCGCCGAAGATCGGCCAATAGCCCTTCTCGGCGATGCCGACGTACCAGTCGCAATCCCAGTTGCAGAACATGTCGTCCGGACCGGTCTCCACGCGCGCCGGATTGGCGCCATAGGCGACGATGAAGACGACGAGGATGATCAGGCGCGACAGGACCAGGATGGCAAGCAGCAGTTCGAGATCACGTCGCGGCACGCGCCAGCCGGTCGAGCGGATCGCCTCGCCCTGCGGCCGCACCGCCGCGCCACCGGGTAGCCAGGGGCGCAGGCCGGCGAATGTCAGGCTCATGCGGCTTCTCCGGCAATCAATCGGGCGGCGGCAGCACGCGCCTCGTCGGTGATGACGCTGCCGGCGAGCATGCGGGCGATTTCCTCCCGCCGCTCGCTCTGAGCCAGTAGCACGACTCTGGTGGCGACGCGCTCCTCTGTATGCCCCGCCTTCGACGCTTCCTTCAGGATCAACAGGTGGGTTGCGGCGCGGGCAGCGACCTGCGGCGCGTGGGTGACCGACATGACCTGGACCCGCTCGGCAAGGCGGGCGAGCCTGAGGCCGATCGCTTCGGCGACGGCGCCGCCGACGCCGGTGTCGATCTCGTCGAAGACGAGGGTCGGAGCCGAGCCGCGATCGGCGAGACTGACCTTCAGGGCGAGCAGGAAGCGGGAGAGTTCGCCGCCGGAGGCTACCTTCAGGATCGGGCCGGGCCGTGTGCCGGGGTTGGTCTGCACCCAGAATTCGACGGCGTCGTAGCCGGTGGGTCCAGCGTTGGCCGGCTCGGCGGCAAGCTCGACGGTGAAGCGGGCCCGCTCCAGCTTCAAGGCCGGCAATTCGGCCGCAACGGCCTTTTCGAGCGAGCGGGCGCTCGCTGCACGTGCCTTGGAGAGAGCGCCGGCCGCCGCCATATAGGCAGCTTCGGCGGCGGCGAGGGCCGTTTCGAGCTTCTTCAGCCGGTCCTCGCTCTCGTCCAGTTCGGCCAGTTGGGTGGCCATCCGGTCGCGCAAGGGCGCGAGCCCGTCGACGGTGCAATCATGCTTACGGGCGGCGGCCCTGAGCGCGAACAGCCGCTCTTCGGTCTTCTCCAGCAGGCGCGGATCGTAGTCGGAGGTGCGCAGCCACGCCTCCAGCCCGCTGCGCGCCTGTTCGAGCGCATCGACGGCGGTGCTGAGCGGCTTGATCACCGCCTCGCCCAGTTCGCTCACCTGGCCACTCTTCCTCTCAAGCCGGCGCAGCAGCGAGGCGGCGGAGGCGATCGGCGAGCCGGAGCCTTCAAGCGTTTCCAACGCCTCCCGCAGATCTCCGGCGATCTTTTCGGCCTGCATCATGCGATGGCGAGCGGTGGCGAGTTCGGTCTCCTCGCCCGGCTGCGGCTTCAATTTGTCGAGGTCGTCGAGGGAGGCGCGCAGGTAATCGGCTTCGCGGCGCGAGGCTTCCAGCCGGGCGCGGGTGTCGTCGCGGGCCTTCAATGCCTGCCGGCGGGCATCCCAGCGGCGGGCGACGTCGACCACTTGTGGTTCCAGCGCGCCGAAGGCATCGAGGAGCCGCCGGTGCTCGCGCCCATCGACGAGGGCGCGGTCGTCGTGCTGGCCGTGGATCTCGACCAGCGTGTCGCCGAGGCTCTTGAGAAGGCTCGCGCTCACCGCCTGGTCGTTGATGAAGGCGCGGGTGCGCCCGTCAGTCATCTGGATGCGGCGGACGACGAGGTCGCCGTCGACGTCGAGTTCGTTGTCGGCGAGGAGGGCGCGGGAGGGGTGATCGGGAGCGATATCGAAGACGGCCGTCACCTGGCCACGCGCGGCGCCATGGCGGACAAGGCCGGCATCGCCGCGTCCGCCGAGCGCCAGCGACAAGGCGTCAAGGAGGATCGACTTGCCGGCGCCGGTTTCACCCGTCAGCACGGTCAGACCGCGGACGAAGTCGATCTCCAGCTTTTCGATCAGCACGATGTCGCTGATGGACAACGCGACAAGCATCGGGCCCCTCCGGCACCGGGTCCAGAATCCTGGTTACACCTTTTGTTCTGGTAGCCGATTGGGTTGGGCCTGCGCAAGAGGAAGAACGCAACGGCCGCCCGCCGATCGGTGCCAGCACCCCGCCTGTCGGCGTGGCGCTGTTGCCGGCCGATTGCCTCAGATGATCTTGATGCCGCGGAAAGCCTTGGAAATCCAGCTGCCCTGGTCCTCCTGCGGGGTGTAGCCGCCGGTCTGCAGGAGCGTATAGGAATCCTTGTACCACTTGCTGTCGGGGAAATTGTGCCCGAGCACGGCGGCGGCGGTCTGGGCCTCCGGCACGACGCCGAGCGCGTAGTAGCATTCGACCAGACGCGCCAAGGCCTCCTCGACGTGCCGAGTCGTCTGGTATTTGGCGAGCACGACGCGGAAGCGGTTGATCGCGGCGAGATATTCGCGCTTCTGCAGATAGAAGCGGCCGACATCCATTTCCTTGCCGGCCAATTGGTCGCGCGTCGCCTCCTGCTTCTGCCGGGCGTCGGACGAGAACTTCGAATCCGGATATTTGGTGAGGAGTTCGGAATAGGCCTCGAAGGCCTTCTGCGTCATTTCCTGATCGCGCGAGATGTCCGGCATCTGCTTGAAATAGGATTCTGCGATCAGATAGAGCGCGTAGGGCGCTTCCGGGCTCTGTGGGTAGATGGTGGCGAAGCGCTTGGCCGCCTGGATGCAGCTGGTGTAGTCGCCCTTCTGGAAGTTGCTGTAGGCCTGCAGCAGGATCGCCTTGCGCGACAACTCGGAATAGGGATGCAGCCGGTCGAGGTCCTCGAACTTCTTGATCGCTTCGGTGGGCTTGCCGTTTTTCATTTCGGCGAGGCCCTGATTGTAGATCACGTCGGGCGGCGTGGCATCGACCTTGTCCTCGTCGACAGTCGCGCAGGCAGCCAGGCCAAGGCCGAGCGCCAGACCGGCCGCCGCCAGGATGGCGCGATAGGCGAAGACGTCGCGCATTGGCCTCGACACGGCGGTCTTGATGCTACTCGCTTCGATCATGACGTCTTCGGTTCCTTCATGCTGCCGCCTCGATGTCCTCTCGATCAGCGGCGCCATTCGGCAGCGCGCGACCCTACATGAAAGCGCCGTCAGCTGCCACCACGCGGTCCCGGAAATTCGGCCGCCGCACGACCGGACCGGCAAGTCAGCCAGCTTGTTGCGATTTGCCGCGAAATTGTGGCGCCGTCATGCCGCGCTCGACCATTTCCGGCGAAGCGGCGTCCAAGACGAAAATGCCGGGGACGAGCCCCGGCATGGCGTTTACCCCATTTGCAGGGCTGTCAGGTCTGATCGGGCCGATAGAGCGGTGCGATGTGACCGGTGCCGACTTCCGCCGCCGGGCTCTCGCGCCGGATCGGCATGTCGACCATGGCCCAGGCCGTCGGATCGGCAAAGAGCGCCTTGAGCGTCTCGTGGTTCATCCGGTGGCCGCCCTTGAACGAGCGGTAGAGGCCGAGGATCGGGGCGCCGGAAAGCGCCAGATCGCCGATGGCATCGAGCGTCTTGTGGCGGACGAACTCGTTGACCCAACGCAATCCATCCGGATTGAGCACCCGGTCGTCCTTGATGGCGACGGAATTTTCCAGGCTCGAGCCGCGGCACAGTCCCATCGGGATCAACCGCTCGAGGTCCTTGACGAAGCCAAAGGTGCGAGCGCCGGCCACATCGTGGCGGAAGGCATTTGGCGTCAGGTCGAGCCCGAGCGCCTGACGACCGATCAGCGGAGAAGCGAAGTCGATGGTCACTTCGTAGCGGCTGCCCTCATAGGGGCGCAGCTCGGCCCAGCAGCCGTTGTGCTCGACGCGGATCGGCTTGACGACCTTGACCATGCGACGGCGCACGCCCTGGGAGACGATGCCGACCTGATCGATTGCTTCGACGAAGGCACGCGCGCTGCCGTCCATGACGGGCACTTCCGGGCCATCGATTTCGACGAGGACGTTGTCGAGCCCGAGACCGCGCAACGCAGCCATCAGGTGTTCGACCGTGCCGATCGAGGCGCGTGCCGGGTCGCCGACGACGGTGCAGAGATCGGTATTGGAAACGGAGCGCCAATGGGCGGGGATTTCGACGTCGCGGCCCGCCAGTTCGGTTCTCAGGAAGACGATGCCAGTGTTGGGATCGGAGGGATGCAGCGTGAGCGCAACGCGATTGCCGCTGTGGACCCCAATGCCGACGATGCGAACGGAATCGGCAATCGTTGTTTGAGCGGATACGCCGTGCTTTGCCATACTGTCACCTAGGAACTCATCCGGCGGGCCGTCCGTCGGCTCGCTTCGAGTTCGTTAGTCGGGTTCCGATGGCGCCCAAACGTGCGCGATACACGTTCCTGGCCGGCCCGATCTCGCTTCGAACGAGGGAGACGTTACCCGCGGGTCCGGCAATCGCAAAATCACACTCCGTTACACATTATTACCGTTGGCCGGAATTCCCAAATAATTGGTAAACCAAAAGAATTTAGATAGGTGAATGCGCCTACGGTTCAGATTGGGAAGCCCCGGCAGAGGGCTGCCGGGGCTTGTATCGGTCGAATCGGAGGGACTCAGTCACTTCACCTGACGACGCAGGAAGGCGGGAATCTCCAGCTGGTCATCGTCGGACAGACGTTGCTGCGGCATGCCCGTCGGCTGACGGCCGTGCGGATCGAGTTGGCCCGGAGCCGGGCGATGCATCTGGTCGGTCGAGGAGCGCTGCGGCCCCTGCACCAACGGACGCTTCGGCTCTTCGCGGAAGGTCGGTTCGCGCGGCAGAGCCATCGGCTGGGACATGCCCTGCGTCAGCGGCCCGTCACCTTCGTGATCCTCGCGACGAAAGCCGCTCGCCAGACGCTTCAACAGGCTCATCGGACGACGCTCGTCGTCGCCGTGGGCGGGGTCGGCAGCCTGCGGCTGCGTGATCTGGCGTTGAGCGATCGGCGGGAACTCTTCGATGCGCGGCATGCGGGTGGCCATCCGCTGTTCGGTCGGGCGTTCGGCCTGCGGCGGGATGTAGGGGCGCTGCTCGAGGACGGCTTCCTGACGCGGCGGCTGCGGCGTCTCGATCTCGTGGATCGGGTCGGCGACATGGGCGTAGTCGGTCGGCTTCGGCTCGAAGCGTTCGATGGTAACGGCGGGATCCTGCTGCGCAACCGTGGTGTAGGCCGGTTGCGTAACATGGGTGTAGGCGGGCTGGGCCTGCGGCTCGGGCAGTGCCATCTCGCGTTCGAGGCGGGCTTCGGCCTCGGCGCGAGCCGTGGCGACAGCCAACGCTTCGGCGCGGCGCTGGGCAACCGTCGCCTCGTCCGTGCGCACGAACGCCTGGGCGCTGGTGCGGCTCGCCTGGGTCGGTTCGGCGCTACGCGGGGCAACGCGGCTGCGGACCGGCAGTTCTACCGGCTCTTCGCCTTCACCGAGCAACTGGTCGATGCCGGTGGCGACGACGGAGACGCGCACGACACCTTCGAGGCTGTCGTCGAAGGTGGCCCCGAGGATGATGTTGGCGTCGGGGTCGACTTCCTCGCGGATGCGGGTGGCGGCCTCGTCCACTTCGAACAGGGTCAGGTCCTTGCCGCCGGAGATCGAGATCAGCACGCCGCGGGCGCCCTTCATCGAGGTCTCGTCGAGAAGGGGATTGGCGATGGCGGCTTCGGCGGCCTGCAAGGCGCGCTTCTCGCCGGAGGATTCGCCAGTGCCCATCATCGCCTTGCCCATGCCGCGCATGATCGAGCGGACGTCGGCGAAGTCGAGGTTGATGAGGCCTTCCTTGACCATCAGGTCGGTGATGCAGGCGACGCCCGAATAGAGCACCTGGTCGGCCATGGCAAAGGCGTCGGCGAAGGTGGTGCGCTCGTTGGCGATGCGGAAGAGGTTCTGGTTGGGGATGACGATCAGCGTGTCGACGCTCTTCTGCAGTTCGATGATGCCGTTGTCGGCGATACGCATGCGGCGCGCGCCTTCGAACTGGAAGGGCTTCGTCACGACGCCGACGGTCAGGATCCCGTGTTCGCGGGCAACGCGGGCGACGACCGGCGCGGCGCCTGTGCCTGTACCGCCGCCCATGCCGGCGGTGATGAACACCATGTGGGCGCCGGATAGATGATCGGAGATCTCGTCGATCACTTCCTCGGCCGCGGCCGCGCCGACCTCGGGCATCGAGCCGGCGCCGAGCCCCTCGGTCACGGCCACGCCCATCTGCACGATGCGCTCGGCCTTCGACAGGGTGAGCGCCTGCGCGTCGGTATTGGCGACCACGAAGTCGACCCCCTTGAGGCCGGCTTGGATCATGTTGTTCACGGCGTTGCCGCCAGCTCCACCGACGCCGAAAACCGTGATCCTGGGCCGGAGCTCCCGAATATCGGGCATCTTAAGATTCAACGTCATGGCACTCTCGCCCTCTTTCCTTGCGGTCGGCCGCGCCGGCGGCTCCCAATGACTTCGTTCACTCAACTGACGCCAAAGCCGGCTTTGTTGGAGCGTGTCGTTGCCGCGAAACCGGCATTCACTTTCGCGCGACACGCTCTGCCCGAGGGCGACCGGCGGGATCATTTGCAGGCTTTCGCCTACCAGGCTTCCTTCAACCATTGTCCGACTCGAGCGAGATAGCTTCCGTCGGGGACGATGCTGCGCCCGGCTCGCGGCCGGAATTGTTCGATCTGGGCGACCTGCGGATAGATGAGCAGGCCGACGGAGGCGGCGAAAGCCGGCCCCTTGGCGGCCTGCGGCAGACCGGTGATGCCGAGCGGCCGGCCGAGCCGGACGTTGCGCCCCAGAATCCGCCGGGCGACTTCGACGATGCCGGTCAGCTGGCTGGCACCGCCGGTCAGCACCACGCGCTTGCCGACGCGGCCGGCATAGCCGGAGGCGGCCAGACGATCGCGCACCAGTTCGAGGATCTCCTCGATGCGCGGGCGGATGATGCGGGTGAGCGAGCCTCGGGGAATGTTGACGATGTCGTGGCTGTCGTCGCCGACCGACGGCACGCCGACGATCTCGTGGTCGTCCGAGGAGGTGGCGAGCGCCGACCCGTGCAGCGTCTTGATGCGTTCGGCGTCTGCCAGCCGCGTGGACAGGCCGCGAGCGATGTCGTTGGTGACGTGATGGCCGCCGATGGCGATGGCGTCGGCGTGACAGAAGTGGCGATCGGCGAAGACGGCGATCGAGGTCGTGCCGCCGCCCATATCGACGCAGGCAACGCCGATCTCGGATTCATCGTCGACGAGCGCCGACAGGCCGGAGGCGTAGGGCGCGGCGACGATGGTCTCGACCGACAGGTGACAGCGGTTGACACACAGTTCGAGGTTGCGGATCGGGGCCGAATCGGCGGTGACCACATGCATGTCGACCGACAGTTTCTTGCCCAGCATGCCGCGCGGTTCGGCGATGCCGCGGGTGCCGTCGAGGGCGTAACCGATGGGGAGCGAATGCACCAGCGAGCGGTCGTCGGTGACCGAATGCGCGCCGCCGGCGGCGAGTACGCGCTGGATGTCGGCTTCGTCCACCTCAAGGCCGGCGACGTCGACTGAGGCGCGGAACACCTCTGAGTGGAGCCGTCCGGCGGTCAGCGAAACGATCAGGGATTCGATGGTGATCTCGGCCATGCGCTCGGCGGCGTCGACCGCCAGCCGGATCGACTGCTCGGCCTGGTCGAGGTCGACCACCACGCCCGATTTCATGCCGCGGGCGCGCTGCATGCCGTAGCCGAGCACGTGCACGTCGTGGGTGCGGCCGGGCAGGCTCGATCCCGGTTTCTTCGGCGTCAGGCGAGCGATCAGGCAGGCAACCTTCGAGGAGCCGACATCGAGCACCGAGATGACCGAGGCCTTCCTGACAGAAAGCGGCCGCATACGCGGGACGCCGGGGGTTGATGGCGGGCGCTCTCTCATGTGTCGGACGCCTTCTTCTTGAGGCGCGACTTCATCATCTCGCGGCGCTGATCGGCGGCGGCATCCGACAGGCGGATGAGGACGCGGTCGGACGCCCGCATGTCGATGGCGACGATTTCGCGGTCCAACAGGCGCTTGGACGCATCGAGTTCGGCGACGCGGGCATAGGCCTTCTGCGGGTCCTCTTCCGGCAGACGGATTTCCACGCCCTCATCGGTGATCAGGTTCCAGCGGCGCTCAGCCACGAATTGCGCCGCCCGGATGCGCGGCTTGAGAGCCGGCTGGGACTCGATCAGCGCGACGGCTTCGGCCACGTGCAGATTGGCACTGGTCCCCACGACGAGCGGCAATTGCGCGTGCTGCGGCTCGAGGTTCGAGGTCATCACCGCGCCGGTCTTGTCGACGACGTGCAATTGTCCGTCGTCCTGCCACAGCGCATAGGCGCGACGTTCGGCAAGGTTGACCACCAGCCGGTCGGGATAGATCTTCTTCACTTCGACGTCGGCAACCCAGGGGATCTCGGCGATACGGCTGCGGGCGCGCTCGGCGTTCAGCAGCAGCAGCGAGGAATGCAGCCCGACGTCGATGCGGTCGGCGATCTCTTCCGAATTCGCTTCGATCAGGCCGTTGATTTCGATGGATTCGATGCCGAAGCCGGCAGCCGACGTGATGCTGTCGAGAAACACCGTGTACTGGCCGCCCAGATACATGCCGTAGCCGATGGTCCCACCGAGGAACAGCAGCGCATACCAGGTGCCGCGCATCCGCGGAGCGCGGGCGCAGGCACGATCAAAACTTTCCACGAGACGGCGCGCCGAGCGGACCATCCGTCCCCAGCGCAGGCCGCTCGCCGCGACCTCCTCTGAAGTCGCGAACCGGTCCGGTCGCATGTGCCGCCTCAACGATTGCAACTCGCGTCCTCCACCATCCAACTGACGAGATCGACGAAACTCCTGCCGGCGTGCGCCGCCATCTCCGGAACCAGCGAGGTTGGTGTCATGCCTGGTTGCGTGTTGGTTTCCAGGCAGACCAGAACCTCGTCGCCTGGTTTCGAATCATCCAGGCGGAAATCGCTGCGCGATACGCCACGACAGCCGAGCGCGCGATGCGCCATCAGGCTCAGCTTTTGTACATCTTGGTAAATTTTTGGTAAAAGCGGAGCCGGCAAGAGATGGCGCGAGCCGCCGGGAGCATATTTGGCGTCATAGCCATAGAATGCCTCCGACACCGGCACGATTTCGATGATGCCGAGTGCTTCGTCGCCCATCACGGCGCAGGTGAGTTCGCGCCCGGCCACATAGGCCTCGACCATGACCATGTCGCCGTAGGGCCAGTCTTCGCGCAGGAGCTCCTGCGGCGGATGGCTGCGATCCTGCTTGACGATGATCACGCCGAAGGACGACCCTTCCTCGACCGGCTTGACGACGTAAGGCACCGGCAGGATGTGGGCCTTCGCCGCCTCGAATCGGCTGACGACGCGGCTTTGCGCGATCGGAATGCCGACCGACTGATAAACGAGCTTGGCCTTTTCCTTGTTCATGGCCAGAGCCGAGGCGAGCACGCCGGAATGCGTGTAGGGGATCTGCAACAGCTCCAGCACGCCCTGGATGGCGCCGCCCTCGCCGAAGCGGCCGTGCAGCGCGTTGAAGGCGACGTCGGGGGCAAGCGTCTTCAGCGTGTCGGCAATGCAGCGGTCGACGTCAACGCGGGTGACGCGATAGCCGGCCTCCTCGAGGGCGCTGGCGCAAGAGTTGCCCGAGGAGAGGCTGACGGGACGCTCCGAATCCCATCCTCCCATCAATACCGCCACGTGCTTCGTGATCGACACGCCAACCCCCTGAACTCAAATGCTGGATGCGACTTCGACGGGAAACCGACCCGTCCTGTTAAGTCGTTGTTGGGGTTAATTTACCGCAATCTTTCTTAACAAAGTGCTTCCACGGCGAGCCAACACGGGCCCGAAGCGCTCCGTTTGCCCCGGCAAATCGGCGCATTTGGCCGAATGGTTAACGCGGAGGGGCGACGTGCCTATTATGCAACACCAGTTGCGGCCCGTAGATCGGCTCTCGCGGCGCGCGAGCACGTCGTCCGGTCTTGAAATCGCGTCAAATCGGCCGAGACTGGGTCCATACGAGGGAGAACGACGCTTGCAGGCTTCGTCTGGTTATCACCTGTTCTCGACCGATCTCGGTATCTGCGGTATTGCCTGGGGCCCAGAGGGGATCGTGGCGACCGGGCTGCCGGAGCGCGACGAGGCGGTCCTGGTCGAACGACTGAGACGGCGGTCACGAGCGGAGGCGAGCGAACCGCCCGATGCCGTCGCCGAGGCGATCGCCGAAATCCGCTCGCTGATGGCCGGAGAGCCGCGCGATCTCCTCGGCATCCGGCTCGACATGGCCGGGCTCGGGGCCTTCGAGGCCGCCGTCTACCGGGTGACGCGGGCGATCCCGCCGGGTGAGACGCTCACCTATGGCGAGGTGGCGCGGGCAATCGGAGAAGCCGGCGCCTCGCGTGCCGTCGGCCGGGCGCTCGGGGCAAATCCGTTTCCGATCGTCGTACCGTGCCACCGGGTGCTGGCTGCGGGCGGCAAGTCGGGCGGGTTTTCGGCCGATGGCGGGATCGGGACCAAATTCCGGCTGTTGGCGATCGAGCGGGCGCGGCGCGGCTCGGCACCGACCCTCTTCGACGACGATCCGGCCTTCGTCTTGAAGGTGCCGCCAAGATAGGGCGCTTGCCGCCGCTTCACGCTCGCGCGGGCTGCGAGCGGACGTCGGGCAGAAGCGCGGCCAGAAGTCCGATTGCCGGCAGGACCGAGCAGATCGAATAGACGAAGCCGATCGAGGTGTGGTCGGCGATGATGCCCAAGACCGCCGCGCCGATGCCGCCCATGCCGAAGGCGAAGCCGAAGAACAGGCCAGCCACCGTGCCGACCTTGCCCGGCACGAGTTCCTGAGCATAGACGATGATGGCCGGGAAAGCCGAGGCGAGGATGACGCCGATCGGGATGGTCAGGATCGTCGTCCAGAACAGGTTGGCAAACGGCAAGGCGAGGGTGAACGGCAGGACGCCGAGGATGGAGAACCAGATCACCGCGCGCCGGCCGATGCGGTCGCCGATCGGCCCGCCGGCGATCGTGCCGGCCGCCACTGCCGCCAGATAGACGAAGAGCTGGATCTCGGCGTCGTCGCGCGACACATCGAAGGTCTTCATTACATAGAAGGTCAGATAGCTCGACAGGCTCACCATATAGAGGAACTTGGAGAAGACGAGCGCGCCGAGCACCAATATCGTCCTGACCAGCACCTGCCGCGACACCGGCGAGACGTGTGCTCTTGCCACCTTTGGCCCGGCCGCGCGCCGCCGGGCGCGGTACCAGAAGCCGACGCGGGCCAGGACGCCCATGCCGACGAGTGCCACCAGTGCGAACCAGGCGATGGCGCGCTGGCCGTTCGGCAGCACGATGGCGAGCGCGACCAACGGACCGATGGCCGAGCCGACGTTGCCGCCGACCTGGAAGATCGACTGCGCCAACCCATGCCGTCCGCCGGACGCCATGCGAGCGACGCGCGAGGATTCCGGATGGAAGATCGACGATCCGACGCCGATGAAGGACACGCCGACCAGCAGCATGGCGTAGTTGGGCGCATATGCCATGATGACGAGGCCGATCAGCGTCGAGCCCATGCCGGCGGCAAGGCTGAACGGCTGCGGGTATTTGTCGGTGTAGATGCCGACCAGCGGCTGCAGGATCGAGGCGGTCAGCTGCCAGGTGAAGGTGAGAAACCCGACGGCGCCATAGTCGAGATGGAAGGAGTCCTTGAGCAGCGGATATATCGCCGGCACCAGGGACTGCAGCATGTCGTTGATGAGATGGCCGCAGGAAATGGCGATGAGGATGGCGAAAGCCGTCGCCTGCATGGCCGGCGCGGCGGCAGCAGCTGCGGACAGGGAGGGGGCGTCCGCCGCCGTTGACAGGGACGGTGGCGCGGATTCGGCGTTGGCGGACAAATCGAGGCTCCTAGGGCGGGAATTCGGCTTCTTATGCCGTGAATTCGGCCAAAGCGACAGGGGGAACGACGTATATCAGCCCGGCGAAGCCGGTGCAGCGGCGGGCGGCGCCGTGCCGCCGTCGCTGTGTTTACTCGGTTGCGGATGTCGAAAGGCTGTCGGGGATTCGGCTGGACGCCGCCCGCCGCTTCCCCGCCGCCATTGCCTGCTATAGTTCTCCGTCAGGAACGATTCGGAAACGATGATGTCGGTTAAGTCCCGCGTAAGCGCTCCTCCGGCCGGGGACGCCCTCGACGATCCTTTTTCGGGACACGAGGGCGGCCGGGCGTCGGTTGCGCCCCGGCAGATGGAAGAAGACGATTTTCCCGGTGATCGGCCGTTTGCCGTCGCCGTCCCGGACGCAGCCGCCGATGATGCGCCGTCTGGGCAGACGCCGGCCGATGCGGGTCCCGACGTCGGCCCGGATTTCGGCGAAGCGCCGCCGCCCTACGACACCATTCCCGATTATGCCGATGCCGGCGGGCCGGCGGCCGAGGCATCGTTCGATGAGAGCGACAGGCCGTCCGACGCGGGGAAGTCCGCACCGAATGACGATCCGTTCGAGCGGTCGGGCTCGCAATCGCATGCGGAGCCGGCGCCGCCCGCTCCTCGAGCCGGCGGCATCGCCGCCCGCGCCACCGCGGCACGGCTTCCGGCGGAGCAGAACTACCTGCAGGGCCTCAATCCCGAGCAGTCCGACGCGATCCTGACCACTGAGGGTCCGCTGCTGGTGCTCGCCGGTGCCGGTACCGGCAAGACGCGGGTGCTGACCACGCGCATCGCCCATATCCTGGCGCAGGGCCTCGCCCGACCGTCGGAAATCCTCGCCGTCACCTTCACCAACAAGGCGGCGCGCGAGATGAAGGAGCGCATCGGCGCTCTCGTCGGCGAACGAGTCGAGGGCATGCCCTGGCTCGGCACCTTCCACGCCATCGGCACGCGGGTTCTGCGTCGCCACGCTGAACTCATCGGGCTGAAATCCGACTTCACCATTCTCGACGTCGACGACCAGCTCAGGCTGATGAAGCAGCTGATCCAGGCCGCCGAGATCGATGAGAAGCGCTGGCCGGCCCGGCAGTTGGCGATCTTCATCGATAGTTGGAAGAACAAGGGCCTGACACCCGACCAGATCCCACCTTTGGAGGCGCGCGCTTTCGGCAACGGCAAAGGCGGCGCGCTCTATCAGGCCTACCAGGCCCGGCTGAAGACGCTGAACGCCTGCGACTTCGGCGACCTTCTCCTGCACGTCATCAAGATCTGGCGCGACAATCCGGATGTGCTCGCCGACTACCAGCGCCGCTTCCGCTATATCCTCGTCGACGAATACCAGGACACCAACGTCGCGCAGTATCTCTGGCTGCGGCTGCTTGCCCTGAAGACTAAGAACGTCTGCTGCGTCGGCGATGACGATCAGTCGATCTATGGCTGGCGTGGCGCCGAGGTCGACAACATCCTGCGCTTCGAGAAGGATTTTCCGGGCGCCAGGGTCATCCGGCTGGAGCGCAACTATCGCTCGACCACGCATATTCTGGCGTCGGCGTCGCATCTGATCGCCCACAACGAGGGGCGTCTCGGCAAGACGCTGTTCACCGAGAAGAACGACGCGGACGCCGACAAGGTCGCGGTCGCCTCCGCCTGGGATTCGGAGGAAGAGGCCCGCTCCATCGGCGACGTGATCGAGGATCTGCAGCGGCAGAGCCACCCGTTGAACCAGATCGCCATTCTTGTGCGCGCCTCCTTCCAGATGCGCGAATTCGAAGACCGATTCGTCACTCTGGGGTTGCCCTATCGCGTCGTCGGCGGGCCGCGCTTCTACGAGCGCGCCGAGATCCGCGATGCGCTCGCCTATTTCCGCGTCACCGTGCAGCCGGCCGACGATCTCGCCTTCGAGCGCATCGTCAATGTGCCGAAGCGCGGTCTCGGCGATGCCACCATCCAACAGATCGCCCTGACCGCCCGGGCGCGGTCCGTGCCGGCGCTGACGGCGGCCACCATGCTGACCGAGACCGAGGACCTGAAGCCGCGCGCCCGCACCTCGTTGCGCGGCCTCACCGACAGTTTCGCCCGCTGGCGCTCGCTCCTCGAAACGCTGCCGATGACCGAACTCGCCGGGCTGATCCTGGACGAGAGCGGCTACACCGAGATGTGGCAGAACGACCGTTCGGCCGATGCGCCGGGCAGGCTGGAAAACCTGAAAGAACTGCTGCGCTCGATGGAGCCCTATGAGACGCTGCCGGCGTTTCTGGAGCACATCAGCCTCGTCATGGACGTCGACAGCCAGAACGAGGTCGACGCCGTCAACCTGATGACGCTGCACTCGGCCAAGGGGCTCGAATTCGACACGGTGTTCCTGCCCGGCTGGGAGGAAGGCCTGTTCCCGCACCAGCGCGCGCTCGACGAGGGCGGCAAGTCGGGGCTGGAGGAAGAGCGGCGCCTCGCCTATGTCGGCATCACCCGGGCCAAGAAGCGCGCGCTGATCTGGTTCACCTCCAACCGCCGCATCCATGGCACCTGGTCGTCGTCGATCCCGTCGCGCTTTCTGGACGAACTGCCGGAAGCCCATGTCGCCATCGCCGAAGCGAAAGCCGGCGGCTACGGCGGGCGCGGCGGCTATGGCGCCAGCCGCTTCGACCAGATGACGAGTTTCGGATCGAGCTATTCCACCCCCGGTTGGCAGCGGGCGCAGGGCCAGAAGGCCGGCGGGTCGCGATCGGGCGGCGCATCGCGCGAGGTGGACTACGAATTCGATCAGCGTCCGCCCGACGAAATCGATAGCACCGGTCACGGCCGGGGCGGCGACGACCGCGGCTCCGGCTTCGGCGAGCGCCGGCAGGCCTCATTCTCGGGCGGCTATTCCAAGCCCTTGACCGACCGTTGGGGCAACCCGATCCGTGAAAAGAAGCTCGGTCGCGTGCTCGACGGGCAATTGGT
>JARLIT010000092.1 GCA_031291575.1 Ancalomicrobiaceae bacterium | reverse complement strand
CGAGGCGCCATTGAGGAGCAGCGGCCAGATCTCGATCACCGTCGCATCGAAGGCGAGCGGTGCGCCTTGAACACCGACGTCCTCGGGCGTGATCGGCAGTATCGACCGGTCGAGCGCCAGACGCAGCATGCCGCGATGCGGCGCCACCACGCCTTTTGGCGTTCCGGTGGTGCCGGAGGTGAACATCACATAGGCGCCGCCATCCCCGCCGACGTGGCGAACCGGCTTGGATTCGGCGCCCGCAACCGTCCGGTCGACACGGACGACCGTCATCCCGGCCGGCACGGACAGGCGGGGGGCCGTGGCGGCATCGCTCAGGATCGCGACGGCCTCGGCATCGCCCAACAGGCGCGAGAGCAGGACTGCCGGCCATTTGACATCGATCGGAAGATAGGCCGCGCCAATTTTCCAAACCGCGAGGATCGCGGCGATCGCATCCGTTCCGCGTTCCATCGCTAGTGCGACGACCGGCCCGGCGACACCGGCCGCACTCAACGCGGCAGCGATCTCGCCGGCCCGCAGGTCGAGCCCGGCATAGGTCAGTCGGGTTCCATCGGCGCCAATCAGAGCGGTGCGGTCGGCATACCGGCGAACGGCGTCCTCCCAGGCCGCGATCATCGAGATGTCGCGCGGGTAATCGGCCGGGGCGTCCGGGAACGGGAACCGTTCGATCAGCGAACGCCGCTCGTCGGCGCCGAACAGTGACAATTCACCGATCGGCACGTCCGGGCGACGGGCGGCATCGTTAAGCAAGGCACAGAGGCGATCGGCGGCGGCCCGGGCATCCGCCTCGTCGTTGGTGAGAGCGTCGTATTCGACGATGAGGTCAGCACCGCCGTCCTCGTGCCGGCTCAAGATCAGCGCAAAATCGTATTTGCCGCTGCCGGACACCGGATCGAACCAGTCGCGCGCCTCGCGCTCCGCCGTTTCCAAGGCAGCGACCACGTCATAAACGGGGCGGGGCTCGCCACCGCCCTCGCGCATGCGGTCCTCAACGATCCGGCGCAACGGATACTCCTGATGCACCATCGCGGACCGCAACGCGTCGTGCGCGGCCGCCAGCAGCGCGGCGAAACTGCGATCGAGCCCGCCGGAGAGACGGATCGGCAGCACTTCGGCAAAGCTGCCGACCACATCGGCGTCCTCGGGGCGCGGACGCACGGCGAAGGCCGTGGCGACCGACGTGTCGCCCCCGTCTCCCTTCATCCGGGCGACAAGCACCGAGACCAGCGCGATCAGCGCCGTCGTCTCGGTGACGTGGCCGGCCCGCGCGATCCGCGTCAAGGCATCGACCGTCTCTCGCGGCACATCGACCATCAGGCGGCGACCGACACGGGCCGCTCCCGGCACGGGAACCCGGGTCGACGGCAGGGCTCCGAGGTCCATGCCATCGAGCGTCTTCGCCCAATAGTCCAGCAACATCCGGCCGTGCTCGCCATCGAAGGCGGCCCGGCGCTGCGCCGCGATCTCAGCGGGAGTGGTGCGGGGCAAGCGCGGCAGTTCGCCGGTGCCCGTTGCGGCCCGGTCGATCAGCGCGGTCAGATCGCGGCGGATCAGCGCCGCCGACCAGCCGTCGATCATGGTGTGATCGGCGACAATGAACACGGCGTCGTCGTCGAGATCGGGGCAGTTGCGCAGGAGATGGAACCGGTAGAGCGGCCCGCGGACAAGGTCCATCGGCCGCGCCAGTTCGGCGCGCATCAACCGCGAGCGCCCGGCCGCGTCCAGTCCGTCGTGGACCGTCGGCTCGACCGGCAGCGCTGGCCAGACGCGCTCCATCACCGCGCCATCGCGTTCGAACAACGTCGAGCGCATCGCCGGATGACGCGCGACGAGGTCGCTTACGCCCCGCGCCGCGACGTTTGCCTCGACCCGTCGGCCGAGACGGACCAGCATCGGCACCAGCCAGGTGACCGTCATCGGATCATCCCGGCGCGCCAGCCAGATTCCCTCCTGCGCTGGCGATGCCGGATGCACGTCGTCGGTCTCGACTGGGGTGGCCCGATCGAGCAGCGCTGCCATCCGCGCCAGGCTCGAGGCCGCCATCGCCTCGGCGAGATCGATGTGGCCGAGATCGGACTCGTTGATCCGGTTGACCAGCCGCATCATCATCAGGCTGTGGCCGCCCAGCATGAAGAAATCGTCGTCGCGCGAGATCGGTGGCGTCCGCAGCACTTCGCCCCACAAGGCTGCCAGCCGCCGCTCGGTCGGCGTCTTGAAGCCGTCGCTGGACGACGCGACCGCCGCGATCGGCGCGGTCCATATCGCCGGCAGCGCGGCGAGGACCGACAGGAACTCGCCAGTCCAGCGATCGACCGTCGCGCGATCGAACAGCGCGGTCGCATAGGTCAGCGAGCCGCACCAGCCGCCGTCGGCGATCGGCTCCAGATTGAGCATCAATTCGGCACGGGCCGCCTCGTTGTGGCGAGCGACGACGCGTCCGACCGTGCCGCCGAGTGACGGGGCGACGACGGGCGCCGGCTGCATCGAAAACAGCACCTGCGCCAACGGCGGCGCATCGCGGGTCCGGCCCGGAGCCAGCGCTTCCACCAGCCGATCGAAGGGGGCATCGGCGTCGGCGAGGGCAGAGAGCGTCGCGTCGCGGACACGCACGACCAGGGCGGCGAAATCGCCGGCCCCGTCGGCATCGATCGGGACCACCGCCGTTTCCGACAGGTAGCCGATCATCGCCTCTTCCTCGTCGTCGCGGCGACCGGCGGTCGGCACACCGATCAACAACCGGGGGACCCCGGCGGTGCGCGCCAGCGACAATCCGAAGGCGGCGAGAATGAGCATCGTCGGCGTCGCGCCAACGCTGCGCGCCGCCGTGCCGACCGCATCGGCGACTTCCGGCGAAATCCGCACGGCAAGCGCGGCGCCTCGGGTATCGAAGGGCGCGGCGCGGGGCCGGTCGGTCGGCAGGCGCAACAGCGTCGGAAAGCCGGCCAGCGTCTGTCGGCGGCGTTCGATGGCTTCGCCCGGACCCGCCGGCGGCAGTCGGTCGGTGACGTCGCGCCTGAGCGGGGGAAGCTCTGTCTTCCCGGCGGCGGCGGCCCGGTAGGCGGCTTCCAGGTCGCGGGCGAACACGCCGTTCGACCAGCCGTCCCAGGCGGCGTGATGCGCCGAAACCGACAGAATGTGGCGGTTGCCGTCGACAGCGAAAAGCGTGAAGCGGACATGCTCGTCGACCGCCAGGTCGATCGGCCGGTGCGCCGCCGCCGTCAGCGCCGCATCGAGCGCGGCGGCCGGCAGGTCGACGATCGGCAGGACGAAGGGAGCGGGCGGGGCAACCACCATCTCCGGCCCGTTGGCGCCGTCACGGAATTTGGCGCGCAGCGTGCCGTGGCGAGCGACGATCATGCCGAGCGCCTGTTCCAGCACCGCCCGGTCGATAGGACCGGCGTAGTCGTAGGCGAGGTGCTCGGTGTAGTCGCCGGAGCCGTGGCTCACGCGGTTGATGAACCACATGCGGGCCTGCCCGCTCGACAGCGGCACCACCACCGCGCCCGACAGGCGTTCGATCAGGGCAGCGCGCAGAGCCCGGACGCGCTCCTTCAACGGCTCGGTCAACGCCCCGGCCGGCGCATCGAAGCCCAACCGACCGTCGCGGGCGTAGAGGCGGATGTCGCGGGCGGCCAGCTCGGACAGAAGGAGTTCGACCGCACGGTCGTTCGGCTCTCCGCTCATCACAGCCACCCTGCTTCCCGGTCGTTCGCCGGTGTTCCCGAAGTTTTGATCTTTGAGGCGAGGATGCGCGCCAAACCGGCGGGCGTGCGCACTCCGAACAGGTCGGCAGTCGCGATGTCTCGGCCGAAGCGCTGGCGCAGCCGCGCGACGAGGCGCACGGCCGTGAGCGAATCCCCGCCCAGCTCGAAGAAATCGTCTTCGGCGCCGAGGTTCGGCGTGCCCAGCACGTCGCGCCATTCGGCGAGCATGACGTCGAGGGCCGGCGCATCCTGGACCATAGAGTCGCTCGCGATCGGACTGGCCACGGCGGGCGCCTCGATGGAGGCGGTCCTGGCGCGGTCGATCCACAGGCGGACGCGTTCGTAAGGGTATGGCGGTGCGGCACGACGGCGGGTCGAGGGCCCCGCCGCCGCCCGACGATCGATATCGACGCCCAGCGTCCACAGGCGGCCGAGCGCGGCCAGCATCGCTGCTTGCCCGTTGCCAGCCGGATCGGGGTCGGTGGCGATGACCTGGGCTTCAGCGAAACCACTGGCGCGAGCGGAACGGGACAGCGTGTTGCCCGGTCCGGCTTCCACCAGAACGACCGTTTCGGCGAGGCCTCTGAGGGCGTGCAAGCCATCGACCAACCGCACCGTGCCGCGCAGGTGCCGCGCCCAATAGTCGGGATCGCGGGCCTCTTCGTCGGTCAGCACCGCGCCGGTCAGATTGGAGATGATCGGGATGGACGGCCGGTGAAGTGTGACCTTGGCGACCTCCCGCGCGAACTCCGGCAGGATCGGCTGCATCAGTGCCGAGTGGAAGGCGTGCGACACCGCCAATCGCCGAGCCGGGCGCCCCAGGCTCTCCGCTTCCCGCTCCAACGCAGCGATCACTGCTTCGGGACCGGAAGCGACGCATTGGCGCGGCCCGTTGATCGCGGCGAGATCGGCGCCAGCGCGGGCGATCATCGGCGCCGCCTCCGCTTCCGGCAGCGACAGAGCCAGCATCGCGCCCGGTGCGGCCGATGCCATCAGGCACCCACGCGCCGCGACCAGCCGGAGAGCGTCCTCGAAGCCGATCACGCCAGCGACATGGGCGGCGACATATTCGCCGACGCTGTGGCCGATCAGTGCGTTCGGCCGAACGCCGAACGACTGCAGCAGAGCCGTCATCGCGCATTCGACGACGAACAGCGCCGGCTGCGTCAACTCGGTGTGGGTTAGAGCCTCGGCCGCCACCCGGTCATTCGAGGCGGCGAGAAGGTGATGGCGCAGCTCGGCGGCGGCGGTGCCCGCGAGAATTTCGTGCGCCGCATCGATGACGGCGCGATAGACGGGATAGGCGGCATGCAGCGCCCGCGCCATGCCCGGACGTTGCGCGCCCTGGCCGGGATAGGAGAGCGCCACCAGGGGGGCGCCTCCCCTCGCCTCTCCGCTCATCCAGGCGTTCCGGCCAAGTTCGGCCGCATCGCTCACAACCACCGCCCGGCGATGCACGAAGGCATGCCGACGCGCCAGAGCGGCCGCCATATCGGCCAGTCCGGGCGACGCATCGGCCTTCACCTGAGCGGCCAGCGCGTCGGCGGCGGTCGCCGTCGCAGCCGAGACCGTCAACAACACCGGCTGATCGTCGTGGCTGCCGGGCAACTCCGCGGGCGGCGCCGCCAGGATCAGGTGGACGTTGGTTCCGCCCATGCCGAAGGCGCTGACCCCGGCGAGGCGACGGCGGCCGGTGGGACCGGGCCAGGCTTCGATCGAGCCAGAGACGCGGAACGGCCCTTCGCCGAACGGGATGCGGGGATTGGGCCGGGAATAACCGGCCGTCGGCGGAATTTCGCCGTGCCGCACCGCCACCAGCGCGGTCAGGAGGCCGGCGATGCCGGAGGCCGCGTCGAGATGTCCGACCGCACCCTTGACCGAGCCGAGGACCACGCTGTTCGGCTCGAGCCCGGCAAAGACGCCGTTGAGCGCAGCGACCTCGATCGGATCGCCGAGGGCGGTCGCCGTGCCATGCGCTTCGATGAAGCCAATCTCGGCCGGGGTCGTGCCGGAATCCTCGAGCGCTTGGGCGATCGCCTGGGCCTGTCCGGTGACGCTCGGCGCGGCGAAGGCGGCCTTGTGGCCACCGTCATTGCTGATGCCGAGGCCGAGGATCACGCCGAGAATGCGGTCGCCGTCAGCTTCGGCCTCCTCCAGCCGCTTCAGCACCACGACGCCGGCGCCGGCGCCCGCCGTCAGGCCGTCGGCGGCGGCATCGAACGGCCGGCACACGCCAGTCGGGGATGCGATACCGCCATCGGAGGCGACATGTCCGAACGGCGAGAACATGCCGAGCGAGGCCGCGCCGGCCAGCGCGACCCGGCAGCGTCCGGCCCGCAAGCTATCGACGGCGGCGACGACCGCGGTGAGCGCGGTCGAGCAGGCGGAGGCGACGGTCATCGCCGGCCCGGTCAGCCCCAACTTGTAGGCGATCCGGGTGGCGGCAAAATCCTTGTCGGCGGCGACCACCACCGAATAGCGCTCGAACCCGCCGGCAAAGCCGAGCCGTTCGCGCAGATTGTCGACCAGATAGGCGTTGAAGCCGACGCCGGCGAAGACGCCGACCGGACCATCCTCCGCCCCATCGCAT
>JARLIT010000091.1 GCA_031291575.1 Ancalomicrobiaceae bacterium | reverse complement strand
TTTTCGTTCATCGCAGATGGCCTGAAATGGCTGCAGACAGTTTATCGATACCATATTTGCAGTATGCGAGGCGCTGGCAATCCCGCCAATCCGTTATCCTGCCGTATTTCCGCGACTGTCTCCAATGCGCTGACGCCGTCTCGCGACGTGTATCGATCCCCCCTTCGTTCGGAGCCGCACCATGATCTTGCCCAACGCCCGCGCCGTCACCCCCGAATTCGCCGATCTGATTGTCGAGGAGGCGGGCAATCCGTATCGGGACTGCATCCAGGGCCGCTCGAACGAGCCGATCACGGTGAGGGCGCTGTTGAAGCGGGCCGACGATCTGTTGGCGGGCGATGCGGGGTTCGCCGGGCTGCCGGACTATTCGCTCAGCCAGATCATCGCCCGGCTTGTCGCCGACCGGCCGCGCATCGCCATCATCGAGGGCTCGCCGGACCATCCGGCACATCTGCTCGATTATGAGCACGGGCTTCGCGCCGCCGCCCGGGTCTGGCAGAACGGCGGCGTGCCCTTCGTCTTCGCCATTCCGGTCATCTGCGACGGCACGGCACAATCGAACATCGGCCAGAGCTATTCGCTCGCCTCGCGCAACCACACGGCGCAAGCGGTCAACATCAATTTCGAGGGCCATTCCTACCACGCCGCCTACGTCATGGCCGGCTGCGACAAGACCCCGACCGGGATCCTGGCCGGGCTCGCCGCCGCCGACCGGGCACGGCGCCAGCCCGAGCGCGGCACCGCGCCGGTGTGGGCGGTGTTCGTGCCGGCGCATGTGCTGAGGGGCGGTTCGATCCCCAGGGGCACGCGGGCCAAGCTCGCCGAGGTGGAGAAGCGCGCCATCGCCGCCGGTGACCGGCAACTCGCCGACGACATCGAGGAGAACAGCCGCTACATCCTGCAGTGTTCCTCGGGCGAGGCCTTCCACGGCCAGCTCAATCGCGCCGTCGGCCGCGGCATCGTCGCGCGCAGCGAGGCCGACGCCATCCTTGATGAACTCGCCGCCGCCACCTGCCACGAGAAAGGCGGCATCTGCGCCTTCAACGGCACCGGCAATTCCTCGCGCACGCTGGTCTCGGCGCTGGGCTTTGTGCCGAGGGGCGCCGAACTCCTCCTCGACGAGCCCGATCTCGACATCGTCTCGTCGAGCGTCGACGCGCTGTTCCGCCTGATCAACAAACCCGAGTTCGCCGTCTGCGACATCCTGGCGAAGAACTATGCCAACGCCATCCGCGTCCACAACGCCACCGGCTCCTCGACCAACCTGATGCTGCACATGCCGGCGGTGATGCGCCACGCCGGCTTCGACGTCACCCTGTTCGACTATGCGGCCGTGCGCGATGCCCATCCGGTGCCCGACATCTTCGCCCATTCCCTCACCCAGGGCCGCGATACCTATGTGCTGGCCGAACAGATGCGGGCCGGGCTCAACTCCGGCATGGAGAGCATCTACAAGGTGCTTGCCGACCTCGGTGTGCCGATGGACCTCGATGCCCCGACGGTCACCGGCAAGACGTGGGGCGAGCGTATCGCCGCATTGCCGCAAGCCGTGTCGCCGGAACTGCCTGAGGAGAAGTCGGTGATCCGGACCAGGCCGATCCGGGCGATCTCCGGCACCGACGTGCTCGCCGGCAACTTCTTTTCCTCGGCGACGCTGAAGATCGCCGGCATGGCGACCGAGCAGGTCCGCCGCTTCGACGGCCGGGTGTTCCTGGTGCGCCATTACGAGAACGAGACCGACTGCAATCGCGAACTGCAGTCGACGACGCTGGTCAAGACGCTCACCGAGACGATGGATCTGCCGGCGGCCTTGACCGACCGGCTGCGCGCGGTCAACGGCGGCGATGCCGGCGACACGGCCGATCAGATGGTGGTCAAGGGCACGCTGGCGTTTGCCTTCGTCATCGCCGGCCAGGGACCGAAGGCCTTCGGCATGCCGGAGATGTTCGCGCCGTCGGCCTACCTCAAGCACCAGGGCACGCTTGAGCGCACCTCGATCCTGATGACTGATGGGCGCTATTCCGGCGTCACCAAGGGCGCCTGCATCGGCCATGTCACGCCGGAAGCGTTCGAGGGCGGCGGCATCGGATCGCTTTCCACCGGCGACCTTCTGTGGGTGCGCCTGACCGAGCGGCGCATCGATCTCCTCGACCGCGACGCCTTCCTCGCCGGTCGCCTCGAACCGGTCGCAGCGGCACCGATCGGCGAACGCGCCGGCCTCGTCGCCGAGCGCCACGCCCGCATGCAGCGGCGCAAGTGGCAGGTCGCCGCCTGCAACTGGATCGACGACACAACATCCGCCGAAACCGGCGTCGTGCCGCTCTCCGTCGACCGCCGCGCAATCCTGCCGTGGAAGGGCTGAGCCGCCACGCCTGCCGCGCCGACCCGCGTGGAGGGCCAAAATCGACGATCCAGCCGGACCGCGTCAGGCCGTCGCTTCCGGGGTCGAGATGAACTTGGCGGCGGCGGCATTGGCGGCGATCAACGCTGACCGCATCGATGCCCCTTCGGCCAAATGGACGGCCATCGTGCCAATGAATTCATCGCCCGCGCCATGTGTACAGACGACCTTGACCGGCATCGCCGGCAGAGAGAACGCCGCGTCTTGGCCTGCATAGACCAAGCCGTCGCCGCCGAGCGTCACCACGACATGCGGAAAGCTCCGGGCCAAGTCTTCGGCCACGCCCAAAGCGTCCTGGGGACCGTGCACCAAGCGCCCCGACAGATCACCCGCCTCGACAGCATTCACCACCAGCACATCGACGACTTGCGACAGTTCCCGAGACAGGCGCCGCGCCGGCGCGGCATTGAGTAGGACGCGGACCCCGAGCTCCTTTGCCGCCATCGCCGCCGCCGCATTTGCCGCATCGGGAACTTCGTTCTGCAGCACAAGAATCGCAGTTTCAGCCAGAAGGCCGCGGGCCGCGCTGACGTCGGCCGCGCCGAGACACAGATTGGCGCCGGAGACGATGATGGCGCCATAATCGCCTTCCGTCTCGACGATCGCCACCGACATGCCGCTTTTGGCTGCGGCTTCGACGCGCACATGCCGGCGATCGACGCCTGAGCGGTCGAGATTGGCAAGCAGGGCCCGGCCGAAATCATCGTCACCGACGGCTCCGATCATCGCGCCCTGGCCACCTGCCCGGACCGCAGCGATGGCCTGGTTGCCGCCCTTGCCGCCGCATTTTGGAAACCACCCGGTTCCGGCCAGCGTCTCGCCGCGGCGCGGCCGGCCGGGACTGTTGACCATCACGTCATAGTGCAGACTGCCAAACACGGTGACGAGCGGGGCCGGATGCATGACAATCTGCCTTTCTGCGGGTCGGAGCGCGGCGCTTCTGCACGCAATCGCCGCGGCGATCGGCCTGAGAGCTGAATCACCGCTCCACTGAAGGTCTGGAGCGCGATGCCGTCAGGTCGCTGCGAACGTCAGTTCGTTGACGATAGCCATGACGGATACCGGGTTCTGCTGCGCCACGGCGTCAGCCAACTGGTTGTCGCTGTCGAGGCGGTCGACGACGCAATACATGCGGCGGACCGTGGCAATGTTCAGCGCGCATTCGCTGACAGGGTCGAGCCCGGACGTGTCGGGGAACGTGTCGAAATAGAGTGCTCCGCGGTAGCCGTCGTGGCGCAACTGGCGCAGCAGCTCGATGGTCTGCAGCGGATGGACCGAACCGACCATCAGCCCGTCGTCGCGTTTGCCGTAACCGTCGTTCAGATGGATGCCGAGAACCCGGCTGTGCCGCGCGGCCAGCGCCGCGGCAAAGGCTGGCTGCTCGTTGGCGTAGAGCACATGCGCCAAGTCGAGTGTCACGCCGAGGTTCCGCCGATCGACGTCTCGGATGGCGATCAGCGTTGTGGCGCAATCGGACAACAGGGCGAAGGCGCGCGGCTCGTTGGGCTTGTATTCGATGCTGATATTGCACGTCGGATCATGGTCACAGACCTCGCGCAACCCGTCGATCTCGTACTGCCACAGCGTCGCGTAGTCGGCCTGGAACGTATAGTCGAAGCCGTCCTGGCCCAGCCAAATCGTCATCAGGTCGCAGCCCATCTCGCGCACCGCGTCGATGCCGCGCCGGGTCAGATCAATCGCCTCGCGCCGGACCGCCGGATCCGGATTTGTGAAGGCACCAAGCTTGAACGCCGGATTGGAATAATAGCGCATGGCCAATCCGTTGATCGCCAGGCCGAGGTCGCCGATCTCGGCTGCTCGCTCGGCCGGTCGGCCCGCCACGTGGTCGGGAAAGTTCAGATCGACGTCGGTCAGGCCATCCACTTTCGCCGCCCGAGCCACCATCTGCAGGACCGTCGGCTTGCCGGTCAGATCCGGCCACGCTAGGTCCGGACGACAGGCAAACGAGTTCAGTCGGGTCGCGAAACGAAGCTCAGACATCAGGGGTCTTTCCTGCGACGGACGCGCTGTGACGACAGGGACCGGCGGTGCCCGGTCCAGGCGCCGGCTCGGTTCAGAAGCGGTAAAGGCGCCGGGCGTTGCCGACCAGCACGGCTGTACGCTCACTCGGGCTAAGGCCGGCGACGGCTGCCCGGATCGCCTCGCCGATCTGTCGGCCCGAGGCAAACAGTCGGTCGACAGGGAGGTTCGAGCCGACCATCACACGCCCCGGGCCGAAGATGTCCAAGCTGCGCCGCAACAGGGGGACAGTGTCTGCGAGAGTCCAGGACGGATGGCCCAGCCCGAAGCCCGACAGTTTCACCGCGACGTTGGGGGCGGCGGCGAGCGCGGTCAGGGCGGCGGCCCAATGGCCGATACCGTCGTCGCTGCGATCAATCGGCATGCCGAAGTGATTGAGGACGATGGTTGTTTCCGGAAAGTCCAGGGCCAGATGGCGGGCCATCCGCATCTGCGGCCAGTAGATCTGCAGATCGAAGCTCAGGCCGAACGAGTGGAGCAGGGCAAAACCGTGCCGCCACCCCGGATCCTGCATCAAGTCCGGTTTCTGCGCGACCCGTAGCCGCGGTTCGTCATGCCAGTTGAGGATCTGACGGATGCCGCGCACCCGGCCGAAAGCCGCCTGCGCGGCGAGAACGCACTCGACGTCGCCGGCAGCAAGATCGGCGAAGGCGACGATGACGTCGGGACGACCGTAGCGGGCGGCGAGCCCATCCAGCCATCTGGTTTCAGCGACCGGATCCTTGGGATCCCAGCCGTTCTGAACATGGACCGTCCCGGCGATGCGGAAAGCGCCGAGATCGGCTTGCAGATCCGCCGGTCCGTAGTCGATGCGGATGGGCTCGAGATCGCCCTCGAGCTTCTCTTCACCGTTACGATCGCTGAGCCAGGGATAGTGACCGCCGGAGTAGTCCTGGAAGTGGTGGTGGGCGTCGACGAAGGCAAAATCATCGGCGCCGGCTGTCGGACCGTTCATTTGTGCCGCCGCGCCATCTGATCGAAGAACACCGCAAGGATGACGACGACGCCGGAGGCCACGTACTGCCAGAACGACGGCACGTTCATTAGCGTCAACCCATTCTGCAGGCCACCGAGCGTGAGCGCGCCGACCAGCGAGCCGATCGGATTGCCGAGGCCGCCGAACAGGCTGGCGCCACCGATGACGCTGGCACCAATCGCCTGCAACTCGAATCCATTGCCGCCGATCGGCTCGGCCGCGCCGATGCGGGCAATCAGCACCATCCCGGCGATGCTGCAAAGCAGGCCGTTGAGCACATAGACAGCGATCTTGATGCGGTCGATATTGATGCCGGTGAGCCGTGCCGCCTCTTCGTTGCCACCGATGGCGATGATCTGCTCGCCCGGCGCGGTATAGCGCACCAGGAGATAGGCGGCGGCCGCGATGACCAGCGCCAGGATCACCGGTGTCGGAATGTCGAGCAGATGCCCGGCGAAAATTGCCCGGAAATCCTTGGAAAGTCCGTAGATCGGTTGGCCGTTGGTGTAGATGAGGGCCGCGCCGCGCAGCGCACTCAACGTGCCCAATGTGACAATGAAGTCGGGCAGCCGCAGCTTTGAAATCAGCACCCCATTGATCGCACCGCAGACGATGCCGGTGAGCAAACCGCAGCCGACACCGGCGACCAGGCCGTAGGGCAGCATTCCGGCGGTCACCATGCTCGACAGTCCAACGATCGAGCCGACGGACAGGTCGATGCCTCGCGTCATGATCACCAGCGTCATGCCGACGGCGATAATGCCGTTGATCGACGACTGCAGCATGATGTCGACCAGATTGGACGGCTGATAGAAGTTGCTCGTGAGCGCTGAGAACACCACAAACAGGGCGACGCAGCCGATTGCAACGCCCGCCTTATGCAGGTGTGGAATACGCCTTGTTGGCTTTCCCTTGGTTCTTCCCGTGCGAGTATCTGTCATATCAACCATCACAACCACCTCCTCCTGCTGCAAGGCCAAGTAGTTGCTCCTCGGTCAGCGAGTTGTCATTATCGATTACGCGTTTGATACTGCCACTATGGACGATCGCTATCCGGTCGGAGAGCACCAGAAGCTCCTGCAGTTCCGACGAGATGACGGCGACCGCCGCACCGGCAGCCGCGAGCCGGCGGACAAGCGCATAGATTTCCGCCTTCGCGCCGACGTCGATGCCGCGCGTCGGCTCGTCGAACAACAGAATTCGCGCGCCGTTCGCCAGCCAGCGGGCAATGACCACCTTCTGCTGGTTTCCACCCGACAAGTCGCGGATCTCGACATTCGGCGTATTGGGCCGGATGTGCATGTCGTCGATGTAGCGCTCGATCTCGTGCAGTCGCTTGCGCCCCGTGAGCACCCCGAAGCGGGTGAAGCGGTCATGATTGCCAAGGCCGAAATTGCTGACCAGGTCCATCATCGGCACGATCGCCTGTCCGCGCCGATCCTCGGGAATGAGGGCAATTCCGGCCTTCATGGCGTCGATTGGCCGTGCCAGGCGCGTCAGCCGGCCAGAGATACGGATCTCACCACTTTCGATGCGATCGATGCCGAACAGCGCGCGAAAGATCGCCGACCGTCCGGCTCCGGTCAGTCCGGCAAAGCCGAGGATCTCGCCCGGTCCGATGGCGAACTCGGCATGCCGAACCCGCGCCGTCCGCAGCCCCTTCACCTCGATAAGCGGCGGAGCGTCGCGTTTGGCCGAGGTCCGCGCCGCGCCCATCTCCAGCGCCAGTTTGCGTCCAGCAACCAGATCGTTGAGTTCCTGGTCGGAGTAGCCGCCGATCGGCCCGCTCGCCACCACGACACCGTCGCGCAGCACCGTGACCCGATCGCACAGCTGCCGGATTTCCTTCATGCGGTGCGAAATGTAGACGATCGCCTTGCCGTCCGCGCGCAACCGGTCGATGACCGCGAACAGTCGTTCCTGCTCGTTCGGCGTCAGGCTCGACGTCGGTTCATCGAAGACGATGATGCGACCGCCACGGGCGAGTGTTCGGCTGATTTCGACGAGCTGCCGATCAGCCATGCCGAGCGAGCCGACAGATGCATCGACGTCGAGATGTGGGGCCAGATCGGCCAGGATTTCGGCCGCTGCCTGTCTGTAGGCCGCGCGCGGGACGATGCCGAGGCCGCGAGTGCGACCGAGGAAGATGTTCTGCGCGACGGTCAACTGGGGAACCAGGCTGAGTTCCTGGCTCACCATGCCGATGCCCATCGCCAGCGCGTCGCGCGGTTCCGAGATCGTGACCCTGCCGATCCCATCCAGATCGATCGTTCCCTCGTCACAACGAAAGACACCGAACAGGATCTTCACCAAGGTCGATTTGCCGGCGCCATTTTCGCCGAGCAGCGCATGGACTTCACCGCCGCGAAGCGCGACGTCCACGCCCTTCAGGGCCTTGATGCCGGCAAAGGACTTGGTGATCCCGCTCATGCAGAGGACAGGCGGCGGAAGACCGCCGCCCGTTTCGAGAGTGAGGTTGTTCATCGCATCACTTCGCGCGCGGATCTGGATAGTCCGCGACATTTTCCTTGGTGATCACGGCGTGGGGTGAGACGACCCACTGCGGAATGTCCTGGCAGGCGAGAAGGCGCAGCCCGACCTGCACGCCCAATTGTCCTTCAAGATACGGAAATTCCGCGACGGTTGCCCGCATCTCGCCGTTCACGACGGACTTCTTCGCTTCGCGAATGCCGTCGGTTCCGACGACCGCCACTTTTGCCGTGCCGCTCGCCGAAGCGACTGCCTCCACCACGCCGAGGGCCATGCCGTCGTTGTTGGCATAGATGCCGCCGAGATCGGGATTCTGGCGCAGAATATTGCTGGTCGCATTGAGCGCGGTCAGTCGATCCCAATTGCCCGGCTGGCTGGCAACCAATTGCAGGTTTGGATACTTGGCCAGTTCGGCCTTGAACCCTTCGATGCGTTTGCGGGCGTTTGGCGAACCGGCTGCGCCCTCGATCTGCGCCACCTTGGTGCCGTTCGGATAGATCTGATGCAGATAAGTCGCCGCATTGGCACCGATCGCCACCTGATCCGGGCCGATGTAGGTGCTGGCACCCTCGGTCTTGGCGTCGTTGAGGACGATGGTCGGAATATTCAGTTTGCGGGCCGCTTCAACGACGGGCACCAGGTTGGAGTCCGACTGCGGCGACAAGAGCAGGATGTCCGGACGCTTCGACAGCACCGTCTGGGCCATGTTGAGCTGCTCGATCATCGAAGATTCGTCCTTGGCCGCCTGGATGTCGGCGTCGAGTCCGAGCTTTGCTGCCTCGTCCTTCACGCCGGCCGCGACATCCTGCCAATACTCGTTGATCAGCGTCTTGGTCACATAGGCGACGCGGAGCTTCTTTTTCGGGGCAGGAACGGCGCCGAAGGTCGAATCGATCGCGGCGGATTCGATCTTGTCGGTGGCGCCCTTGGGATAGGCGGTGCACTGGTCCGCGGCATAGGCAGACGAGCCCAGCAGAGCTGCCACGGCAGTCGTCGCCAATACGCAGAAATAGCGGTTGGTCGGTTTCATGTCTTTCCTTCCCTTACATTCATATTCTGTTGGGGTCAGTGCCAGGACGGCGCCTTAGCGCCATTACCGGGCTCTGCCCACACCGCAAATCAAAGTAAAATCCAGAGGCAACACAGGACAGAAGGCGTGTGGATTTCCCCCGCTACCCGCTCGGCTGCGATGCCAGCGATCGGCGTCTTCTGCTTCGGCGGCGATTTCCATTCGAAATTCGCCGATTACTCAAAGTTCGTGCGCCGCTGTTTTAAAATCTAGCCCGCGCAGTCCGGCCGGAGCAACTTAGAATCTCTTCGCATCATTTTAGCAGAGCTAAATTCTTGGCTGTCAGTCGGAGAATGACTGCCAGTCGAACGCCCAATCGTTTTGCGTGTGGACAAAATTGCTATTGGCCAATTCTTGCTCTGGACACTGAGATCAGACGACAGGCGGCACCGAGACGGCATGAACTCCTGTCGGGGGATCACCACCGCTGCTGCACTCTCGCGGCCAAAGGCCATGACGACGCCGGGGGACCCAAACGCAGTCGACGCCTGGTCAGGCCCAAGTCTGTTCGCGCCGATCTCGCAACCGATCGCAACGCTCGTTCTCTTGCGGGTCGGCCGTCCGTCCGACGGCGTCGAGCGGCCCCGCTGAATCCTCAGCGCTCCTCCAGACGTGTGAGCCCGGCGTTTGCGCTATAGTGCCGCAAGTTGGTTGATCGGAACATTTGGTGCGGGTTGGACGATATGGACTGGATGCAAAACCTGCACGATGTGGTCGCCGCCAACGAGGCCACGCTCACCGCGCGGATCATCGAATACGCCAAGGCTCGTGGCTATACCCCCTTCACGTCGACCCTCGAGCAGGCGTGGCGCGCCTCTATCCGTGGCCTGTCCGCCCCGCTGCTCGCCGCCTTGAGTGAGGGGCGCTCGCTCACGCCGGTTTCTGCGGAGGCTGAGTACGGGCGCGACCCGATCGCATTTTACGGCATTGAGGCGGCGCGCCGCCATCGCACCCGCGGTATTACGCTCGGCCTCTTCCTCGGCCTGATGAAGAGCTATCGCCACAGCTATCTCGATCTTGTCCGCTCCTCGGCGCGCGATGCCGAGGAAGGTGCTGCCTGGTCGGAGGTCATCGACAACTTTTTCGATCGAATGGAAATCGGCTTCTGCGACGAATGGGCGAACCGATCCTCCGACGAAGAGACCGAACAGCTGCGAAGCCAGAACCGGCAGATCACCAACGAGAAGAACCGCTATCTGACGATCTTCGAGAGCCTCAACGACCCGGTTTTCCTGGTCGGCGAGACCGGGGATGTTGTGAACATGAATCACGCCGCCGCGGCGCTGTTTGCCCTGACCCAGGCGCCGGGCGTCGGCTACTACGGCGGCGAGCACATCGATCTCACGGCGCTCCTCGGTTTCGAGGTTGCCATCGCTCCGGACACGATCCGCGAACGCGAACTCGACACCCGCCTCGGCCGCCGTTGGTTCGACATCCGCACTCAGCGCATGCTCGACGTCTCCGAAAAATACCTCGGAACCGTCGTCATTCTCGTCGACGTCACCGAATACCGGAAAGCCAAGGAAGACGCCGAGGCGGCCAACCGCGCCAAATCGACCTTCCTGGCAGCCATGAGCCACGAAATCCGCACGCCGATCCACGGCATCCTCGGGCTCGCCGACCTCCTCGGGCGCAATCCGCCCGATGCGGAATCGAAGCGATGGATCGACGCCATCGGTCGCTCGGGTGAACTCCTCTCGTCGATCGTCTCCGATATTCTCGACTACTCGAAGATTGAGGCCGGCGTCATCGACGTGGAAGAGATCGAGTTCTCGGTCTCGGGTCTGATCTACGATGTGGTGAATGTTCTGCGGCCGCTCGCCGAACGCAAGCCCGCGCTCAATCTGGCGCTCAAATTGCCAGTGCTGCCCACGCTCCTCGGCGATGCCGGCAAACTGAAGCAGATCCTGATCAACCTCGTCGGCAATGGGATCAAATTCACCGAACGCGGCAGCGTCACCCTGTCGGTCGAAATCACTGATGAAACCGCCGAGCACATGATGATGCGCTTCGTCGTCGCCGATACAGGCATTGGCATAGCGCCAGAACGACGCCGGGCGATCTTCGAACCCTTCACCCAGTCGGACGCATCCATCACCCGGCAATACGGCGGCACCGGCCTCGGCCTCGCCATCTGCCGGGAACTCGCGGGACTTCTGGAGGGCAGCATCGAGCTCGACAGCCGCCTCGGCGAGGGCAGCCGCTTCATCGTCACCCTCCCCTTCACCCGACCGAAGCCGCACGCCGCCAGCCCGGCGACCGCACGCGGTCGCGGCAACGATCTGAAGTCGCGTCCGCTAGATATTCTTGTCGTCGAGGACAACGAGGTCAATTCCCTCATCGCACAGGGGTTATTGGAACGAGCTGGGCATCATCCGGCGATTGCGACGAGCGGAGCGCGTGCGCTCGAACTCGCGGCAGCCCGCTCGTTCGATCTGGTGCTAATGGATCTGAGGCTGCCCGACCTCGACGGCATCGAGGTCACCCGCCGGATTCGCAAGCTCCCGGACGCAAAGCGCGCTGGCGTACCGATCGTCGCCATGTCCGCCCAGGTATTGCCGAACGACGTGGCGGCCTGTGTCGATGCAGGCATCAGCGATTTTCTTTCGAAGCCATTTCGCGCCGAACAGCTGGAAGCCATGCTCCGGCGCGTCCTGCAGGTCTCTTCGCCGGCAACGATGGCGCCGAAACTGGCGCCGATCAACGGGCGGCCGACCTCCGGCCTGATCGACACGTCGGTCTTGGCCGCGCATCTCGACACATTGGGCTACGACCAGACGCACCTCATCGTCGAGGCTTGGCGCAACGGCGTCGATGATCTGCAGGCCGCGATCGCTCAGGCCCGATCGATCGATGACCACGCCGCGGCGGCCGACATTGCGCACCGGCTGAAGAGTTCGTCCAGGCACGTCGGCCTGCTCGCCTTGACCGAGATGGCGGCGCAAGTCGAGCGGGCCGCCCGCCAGACGGAGACGCCTGCGGCAAGCGGCCTCCACGACCTGCAGTCTCTGCTCGCGTGCTCGAACACGGCTTTGGACGAGGCCTGGAGGGACCTCACCGCCGCTTATCCGGCAAACACATAGCCGATGCCGTGCACCGTGATGATGAAACGCGGATTGGCCGGATCCGGTTCGATCTTGCGGCGCAGGCGGCCGACCAGGACATCGACAGTGCGGTCGAGCGGATCGCGGTCGCGTCGGCTGACGTGGTCGATGAGCGCGTCGCGCGAGAGAATCCGGCCGCGATGGGTGACGAATGTGGCGAGCAATTCGAACTCCGCCCGCGTCAGCCGGATCTCCTCGCCGTCCGGGCCCTTCAGGCTCCAGTGCGGGATGTCGAGTTCGAAGCCGGCGAAATACTTCGTCGGCTGATCCTCGGTAACGAGCCGCGCCGCCGCCACGCGCCGGGCGAGATTCTTCGTCCGCGGTAGCAGTTCGCGCATGTTGTAGGGCTTCGTCACATAGTCGTCGGCGCCGAGTTCGAGCGCCACGATCCGGTCGACGTCGTCGTCCCGGCCGGTCACCATGATGATGCCGACCTCGGACTGGCGGCGGAGTTCGCGCAACAGCGACAGACCGTCCTCTCCCGGCAGATTGATGTCGAGCATCACCACGGCGACGTCGCCGGCGGCAAAGACCCGGCGCATGGCCTCGCCATTCTCCGCCTCCGAGACGCGGTGATTTTCCTTGCGCAGGTAGGCGGCGAGCGTCTGGCGCCCGACCGGATCGTCGTCGACAACGAGAATGTGGTGGTTGCGGCTCATGAACGGCATTCAATCGGTCCGTCGCGGCACTGTCGAGGGCTTGGCGAAGCCCATTCACACCGATTTACAATTCTCTACACCGTTTTCACTCGCACCCCGAAACGCATTTACAGCCTCATCGCATTGTCGCGCCAATGACAACCGGACTGAGGGGCGCGCGGATGTGGAAGAGGCTGACTGGAGGCGCGACCTACCTGTCCATCGCCGTGATCGGCGGGGCCGGTATCATTGCCGGCGTCATCGGCTGGGGCGGCTTCAACACCGCGATGGAGATGACCAACAGCCTGGAATTCTGCACCTCCTGCCATGAGATGCGCGACACGGTCTACCAGGAATACAAGAAGAGCATCCACTACACGAACCCCTTCGGCGTGCGGGCCATTTGCTCCGACTGCCACGTGCCGAAGGACTGGACGCACAAGATCATTCGCAAGGTCCAGGCGTCAGGTGAGCTCTGGGGCAAGTTGATCGGCACGATCGATACGCCGGAGAAATTCGAGGCCAAGCGTCTCGAACTGGCCAAGCACGAATGGGCGCGGATGAAAGCGTCCGACAGCCGCGAGTGCCGCAATTGTCATTCCTTCGAGGCGATGGACTTCGAGCACCAGAAAAAAGAAGCCTCCGATCAGATGCGGAAGGCGATGAAGGAGGGGGGCACCTGCATCGACTGCCACAAGGGCATCGCCCACAAGCTCCCCGACATGACGACCGGCTACAAGGCGCTGATCGAGGAGCTGACGGCGTCGGCGAAAACCCTCGAACCGAAGACCGGCGACAAACTGCTGACCCTCGCCACCAGCCCGTTCTTCCTCGACAAGCCGACAGACGACAGCGCCACCGCCGACGGCCGTGTGCTCCCCGCCACTCCGGTCACCATCACCGGCGTTGATGGACCCTACGTCCATGCGACTGTCGGCGGCTGGCAGCAGGAAGGCGCCGAGCGGATGCTTTACGCGCTGCAGGGTAAGCGCATCTTTGCCGCCGCCCTCGGCCCCGACGCCGTCGACAAGGCCAAGCCCCTGAAAAAGATGACCGATCCGGACACGGACCAAGTGTGGACCGAGGCCAGCCTCGATGTGTGGATGAAGAAGGACGGCTTCGCCGCCGATGCCGCCAAGCTCGAGACCTACGGCTCGGAGATGTTCAACGCCACCTGCGGTCTCTGCCATTCCGCGCCGCAGCCCGGCCATTACCTCGCCAACCAGTGGATCGGCAATCTGAACGCCATGAAGCGGTTCGTCTCGCTCGACGACGAGCAGTTCCGCTTCCTGCAGAAGTGGGTGCAGATGCACGCCCAGGATACCGGAGGCCATCATGACTGAGATGCCGCGCCGCTCCGTGTCCCGCGCAAGTCCCGATGCGGCAATCACCGCCCGGCCGGAGAACATCGAACTCCTGGACTGGCTGGCCCGCCTGTTCGCCGTTGCGCCGACAGAGGCGACGATCGCCGCCGCCCGCAGCGGGCCGGCTAGGGCAGTTCTGTTGCAGCTGTCCGAAACTCCGGATCTGCTGCCTGGCGTCGGCCGGTTGGCGGCGGTTCTCGATTGCCCGATGAGTGATGCCGCGCTCTCCGCCCGGCTGGCGTCTGTGTTTGGGCTGCTATTTTCGGGCGCCGGCGGCCGCGAAACCGTGTCGCCATACGAATCGGTGCATCGGACCGGCAGGCTGTTCCAGGCGCCCGCCCGCGACATGGCGCGGCGGCTCGCCGCTCACGATCTCGCCGCGGCGGACGCCGGCGAGGCGCCCGACCATCTGTCGGTCGAACTGGCGCTTCTGGCGCATCTGACCGCAACCGACGATCCGGACTGCGCCGATCTGCTCCGACGCATGGCCGAGTGGCTGCCGGATTTCCGCGATCTCACACTCGAAAAGGATCCGACGGGTTATTTCGCCGGCGCGGCGGAACTGCTCGTCGCACTGCTCGGACGGGAGCAACACTCAACCGACTAAGAACAATCCGTCGCTTGACTGGACTTGAAGGGAGACAAACATGTCCATGGAAAGAACCCAGGAATTGCGCGCTGAATTGTCGCGCCGCAGCCTGCTGCACTACGGGCTGGCTGCCGGCATCTTCGGCTTTGCCGGACCGTCGCTGCTGAGCATCGGCGCCCGTGCCGCCTCGCCCGATGGCGAAGTTCTCACTGGCAGCCACTGGGGTGCCTTCCGCGCCAAGGTGGAAGCCGGCCAGATCGTTTCGGTGAAGCCGTGGGAGAAGGACCCGGCGCCGAGTCATCAGCTCGCTGGCGTCTTGGATTCCATCTATTCGCCGACCCGGATCAAATATCCGATGGTCCGGCGCGCCTATCTGGAGAAGGGCCCCGGAGCCGATGTCGACAGCCGCGGCGCCGGCGACTTCGTCCGCGTCAGTTGGGATCAGGCGCTCGATCTGGTCACCAAGGAGCTGTTGCGCGTCGAAAAGACCTACGGACCGACGGCGACCTTCGCCGGATCCTACGGCTGGAAGAGCCCCGGCCGCTTGCACAACTGCCAGAGCCTGTTGCGCCGGATGATGAATCTGAAGGGCAGCTTCGTCAACGCCTCCGGCGACTACTCGACCGGTGCGGCACAGATCATCATGCCGCACGTCGTCGGGACGCTCGAAATGTACGAGCAGCAGACCGTGTGGCCGGTCGTGGTCGACAAGACCGAACTGATGGTGTTCTGGGGCGCCGACCCGATCGTCACCAACCAGATCAGCTGGGTGATCGGCGATCATGGTGGCTACGAGGGCATGAAGGCCTTGAAGGCCAAGGGCACCAAGGTCATCTGCATCGATCCGGTGAAAACCGAAACCGCCGAGTTCTTCGGCGCCGAGTGGATCGCACCGCGGCCGCAGACCGACGTCGCCCTGATGCTGGGCATCGCCCATACGCTCGTCGCCGAGAAGCTCGCCGACCAGAAGTTCTTAAAGACTTACACCACCGGCTTCGACAAGTTCCTGCCGTATCTGATGGGCGATACCGACAAGACGCCGAAATCGGCGGAATGGGCAGCCGACATCTGCGAAATCCCCGCTGACAAGATCAAGGAACTGGCGCATCTGTTCGCCAAGCACCGTACCATGCTCGCCGGCGGCTTCTCGCTGCAGCGCCAGCAATACGGTGAGCAGCGCCACTGGATGCTGGTGACGCTCGCTGCGATGCTCGGCCAGATCGGCCTGCCGGGCGGTGGCTTCGGCTTCTCCTATCATTATGCCAACGGCGGTACGCCGTCGGCCGACGCGCCCGTGCTCACCGGCATCACCGACGGCGGCAAGGCCAAGGAAGGCGCGGCCTGGATGACGGAAAATGGCGCGGCATCGATCCCCTGCGCCCGTGTCGTCGACATGCTGATGAACCCCGGCAAGGAATTCGACTTCAACGGCAAGAAGGAGAAGTACCCCGACGTCAAGATGGCCTATTGGGTCGGCGGCAATCCGTTCGTCCACCATCAGGACCGCAACCGCATGGTGGCGGCATGGAAGAAGCTCGAGACTTTCATCGTGCAGGATTTCCAGTGGACGCCGACGGCGCGCCACGCCGACATCGTGCTGCCGGCCACCACCTCCTATGAGAGGAACGACATCGAAAGCGTCGGCGACTACGCCGGCTCCGCCATCCTCGCCATGAAGAAGGTGATCGACCCGGTGTTCGAATCGAAGACCGACTACGACATCTTCGCCGCCATCGCCGAACGCCTCGGCAAGGGCAAGGACTTCACCGAAGGCAAGTCGGAGATGGACTGGATCAAGTCGTTCTACGACGCGGCGCTGACCCAGGCCAAGGCCAAGAAGATCCCGATGCCCGAGTTCGACGCGTTCTGGAGCGGCGCCGGCGTCATCGAGTTCCCGGTCACCGAGGGCAAGAGCTTCGTGCGCTATGCCAAGTACCGCGAGGATCCGCTGCTCAATCCACTCGGCACGCCCTCGGGCCGGATCGAGATCTATTCGAAGAACATCGAGAAGATGGGCTACGACGATTGCGGTCCGCATCCGAAGTGGATGGAGCCGGTGGAACGTCTCGGCGGTCCCACCACCAAGTACAAGCTCCATATTACGACGAGCCACCCCAAGAGCCGCCTGCATTCGCAGCTGTGCGGAACCAAGCTGCGCGACACCTATGCCGTCGCCGGCCACGAGCCCTGCCTGATCAACACCAAGGACGCCGAAGCCCGCGGCATCAAGAGCGGCGACGTTGTCCGCGTCTTCAATGATCGCGGCCAGATCCTCGCTGGCGCCAAGGTCACCGACGGCATTCGTCCAGGCGTGATCCGGGTCAACGAAGGGGGCTGGTACGATCCGATCGAGCCCGGCAAACCGGGATCGCTCTGCCGCTACGGCGACGCCAACGTCCTCACCGTCGACATGGGCACCTCCAAACTCGCCCAGGGTAACTGCGGTCACACCGCTGTCGGCGACGTCGAGAAATACACTGGACCGGACGTCACCGTCGGTGTCTTCGCTACTCCCAAGAACGCCTCCTGAGAGCCAACCTGGCGGGCCGGTTCGCCGGCCCGCCCTTTTTCCAATCCCGAAATGGTGGAGGCGTCCCATGCACATCTTCGGCCTCGTCGGCCGCAGCGGGTCGGGCAAGACGACCCTGATGGAACACCTCCTGCCGATCGTTCGCGCTCGCGGGCTCACGGTTTCGACGGTCAAGCACGCCCACCATGGCTTCGACATCGACAAGCCGGGCAAGGACTCATGGCGCCACCGCGAGGCCGGCGCCGAAGAAGTGCTGCTGATTTCCGGCGGTCGCTGGGCATTGCTGCACGAAGTCCACGACGATCGCGAGCCCTCGCTGGCGGAGTTGCTCCCCCGACTGGCGCCGGTCGATCTCGTGCTGGTCGAGGGATTCCATTCGCACGGACTGCCGTCGATCGAAGTGCACCGTCCGAGCGCGGGTCACCCGCTGATGTGGCATCCCGGCTCGCACATCGTCGCCGTTGCCTCCGACGAGCCGATCGACGTCCTCGGCGTCCCTCGGCTTGACCTGAACCGACCGGACTGCGTGGCGGCGTTCATCCTGGCCCGGATCAAACCTGTGTGCGCCGGCATGCCCCGAAGCATGCCAATCGCGACCGCCGCATCCGCGTCAGTTCGCGACCGCACCGTCGACTACGCAGTGGGAGCACCCCTATCCGGCGCGGTGTGAAGCCGCGTGACCGTCCGCTTCTGCTATTGAGGACGGATGTCTCTGCAGGCGGCGTGATCCTGGCCGGGGCACGGATCAGGCCGGGTTGATCAAACGTCAGCGCGCCGATCGATGAAAATCGCGCGAAAGTCATTGACGTTGGTCAGCGTCGGGCCGGTGACGACCGAGGCGCCGAGCGCTTCGAAAAAGCCGTGACCGTCGTTGTCGGCGAGCCTGTCGACCGGGCGGATCCCTAAGGCGTGCGCCCGGGCGAGAACATCGGGGCCGATGACGGCGCCGGCAATCTCCTCCATGCCGTCGACGCCGTCCGTATCGCCGGCGATGGCGTGGATCGCCGGGTGTCCTTCGAGCGCCACGGCCAAGGCCAGCAGGAATTCGACGTTGCGCCCGCCACGCCCCTTGCCATGCACCGTGACCGTGGTCTCGCCGCTCGACAGCAACATGCAGGGCGCGGCAAACGGCTGGCCGTAACGGGCAACATGCAGCGCGATTCCAGCCATCACCTTGGCCACGTCACGCGCCTCGCCCTCGATCGCGTCGCCGAGGATATGCGTCTCGACGCCGGCGGCGCTGGCGACGGCAGCAGCCGCTTCGAGCGCCATCTGCGGCGTAGCCACCATGTGGGTGGCGATCCCGGCCAAACGGACATCGTCGGGCTTGACCGATTCTCCCCGGCCGCTCGTGAGTGCATCCCGAACGACCGGCGGGATATCGATGCCGTAGCGTCGCACGACGTCCAGGGCATCATCGCAGGTCGTTGGATCCGGCACGGTCGGACCGGAGGCGATGACTGTCGGATCGTCGCCCGGCACATCCGACATCAGCAGCGACACGACTTGGGCCGGATAGCAGGCTGCAGCCAGACGCCCGCCCTTGATCGCCGAGAGGTGACGGCGAACCGTATTCATTTCCCGGATCGTCGCGCCGCAGGACAGCAGGGCGCGGTTGACCGCTTGCTTGTCAGCCAGCGTAACGCCCTCGATCGGCAGGCCGAGCAGCGCCGAACCGCCGCCGGAGATCAGGCAGATGACGAGGTCGTCGGGCGTCAGTCCACCGACCATCTCGAGCATGCGCCGGGCGGCGGCTTGTCCGGCGGCGTCGGGCACGGGATGCGCCGCTTCGACGATCTCGACGCGATCGCACGGCACGGCATAACCATAGCGCGTCACGACCAGGCCGGAGAGCGGCCAGTCGACATGATCCTCGAGCGCCTTCGCCATCGCCGCCGACGCCTTGCCAGCGCCGATGACGATCGTCCGTCCGCGCGGGCGAGGTGGCAGACAGCGCGGGACACACACCGACGGCATTGCTGCGGCGATCGCAGCGTCGAACATGCGACGTAAGAGCGCCTCGGCACCCGAATTCATCGTTTCCACTCCAGCCTTCGAGGCACCGGAGGCGCGCTGCGGCCGTGCCGGAACCTTACCGGACCGGACCGCGGCGCCCGCCGATCTCAGAACGCGCCTTCCACCAGATTGGTCGGATGGCCAGCGACGAAGTTCTCGATATTGTCGATCAGTTGATCGGCGAGCGTCTGTTGCGCCCCGTCGCTGGCCCAGGCGATATGCGGGGTGACGATGACGTTGGAGCGCGGCGCGATCCGCATCAGGACTGAGTCCATCGGCGGCGGCTCGGGCGTCGTGACGTCGATGCCTGCCCCGCTGATCAGCCCTTCCTCGAGCGCCACTTCCAGCGCCGCCTCGTCCACCAATCCGCCTCGTGCCGTATTGATCAGCAGCGGCCGTCGCTTCATCTTCCGGAACTCCGGCAGCGCGATCATGTTGGCGGTTTCCGGCGTCAACGGACAATGGATGGTGATGACGTCGGCCGTCTCCAGCACCTCGTCCCACGGCGTATAGAGCGGCCCAAGTCCCGTCTTGCCCTTGTGGGCGGCGAACATCGGCTTCATGCCGAAGGCCCGACCGATATCGGCCACACGCTGGCCGAGGAAGCCTTCGCCGAGGATACCGAGGCGCGCCCCGCCCAGATCGTCGATCGGATGGTTGAAGAAGCAGAACTGCTGCGCCTTCTGCCACTCGCCGGCCAGAACATCCGCCCGGAACGGCACGATCGAGCGCCGCAACGCCAGGATCAGCGCGAATGTATGTTCCGGCACGGTCATGCCCGAATAGCCGCGGATATTGCTGACGGCGATGCCGTGCTTCTGACAGTAGGCCTTGTCGACGCAATCCGTGCCGGTCGCCGCGACGGCGATCAGCTTCAAGGCCGGCAGGCGCGCGAGCATGTCGCCGGTCAACTTGACCTTGTTGAGGATGGCGACTTCCGCCCCGGCAAGCCGATCGACCACCTCGGCCGGCTCGGTGCGCTGGTATTCGACGATTTCATGGGGAAAGCTCGGCTTCCGGAGCACGATCCGCGGCGCGATGGTGGCGCGGTCGAGAAAAACGATTCTGCGCATGGATGATCTCCGCTAGGGCGCACGCGAGGTTCCGCTGTCCGGCAGAACCGCGGCGAGAGGCGTGTTGGGAGAACACACCTCTCTCTTCCGCGGTCAAGGTCCTACCGGACCAAGTTGACGATCGACCCGTCAGCCGTTGAGGCCGGCAAGCCCGCGCTTGACGGTTTCGGCAATCGTATCGGCCGACATGCCGAAATGGTCGAGCAGCGCGTCGCCATCACCCGAAACGCCGAACACGTCCTGCAGCCCGAGCCGGGTGAGCCGCTTGGCCGACCCGGATTCCGCCATCACCTCGGCGACGGCGCTGCCGAGGCCGCCGATGACGTTGTGGTCTTCGACGGTGATCACAATCTTGGCGGCGGCGATCAATGCCTTCACGCCCTCGCTGTCGAGCGGCTTCAGGGTGTGGAGATCCACCACGGTGATGCCGATCCCCTCCTTCTCCAACCGTTCGGCGGCCTTGAGCACGTTGCGCAGGACCGGACCGACTGCGAAGACGACGGCGTCGTTGCCCGTCTTCTTCATCACGTGCAGCTTGTCGAAGACGAAGGGCTCGTCGTCGGCGCACAGCACCGGCTCACGGCCGCAACCGACGCGGATGTAGCCGGGGCCCGGACGGTCGAGCATGGCGAACAATGCCTTGCGCGTCTGGCCGGGGTCGGCGGGAACGACGATTTCCATGCCGGGCACGGCGCGGAGGATCGCGAGATCCTCGATCGACTGATGCGTGACGCCCTCGCGCTCGCCGCCGTGCACGCCGCCATTGAGGCCGACCAGCTTGACGCCAAGATGGGTGTAGCCGGTGTAGTTGCGCACCTGCTCGCAGGCCCGCATCGTGATGAAGTTGGCGTAGGTCATGACGAAGGGCTTGTAGCCGCAGCTCGCCAGGCCGGCGGCGAAAGCGACTGCCGTCTGCTCGGCGATGCCCATCTCGAACAGGCGTTCGGGAAGCGCCGCGGCGAATTTGGTGGCGCGCGCCGCCTTGACCGAGTCGGCGCTGACGAAGACCACCTTGGGATCCTTCAGGGCCGCTTCGAGAATGGCATCGGCCGCGGCCTCGCGGGTGCTGGCGATCGTCTTGGTGCTCATGCTGCCTCCAGGGCCTTGATGGCCTCGGCAAGTTGTTCCTTGGTCGGCACACCCTTGTGCCAAGCGTTGTTGTTCTCCATGAACGGCACGCCCTTGCCCTTGATCGTGTGGGCGACGACCAGCGTCGGGCGAGTGGTCTCGCGCTTGGCCGCCGCGATCGATGCCAGGATCTGATCGTAGTCGTGCCCGTCGATGTCGATCGTGTTCCAGCCGAAGGCGCGGAACTTGTCGGCGACCGCGATCCGGTCGATGCCGCTGACTTCGTTGGTCGTGCCGCCCGATTGGAAGCCGTTGAGGTCGAGGAAGGCCGTCAGGTTGGACAGTCGCAGGTTGGCAACCACCTGGGCCCCTTCCCAGATGATGCCCTCGTTGATCTCGCCGTCGCCGAGGATGACGTAGACGCGGAAGTCCTTGCCGCCCAACCGCGCCGCCGCGGCCATGCCGCCGCCGACCGACAGGCCGTGGCCGAGGGTTCCAGTCGTCATGTCGACGCCCGGAATCTTGTCCATCACCGGATGACCCTGCAGGATCGACCCGAGCGAGCGGAAGCCCGACAGCAAGCTTTCCGGGAAGAACCCGCGCTTGGCAAGCGCGGCGTAAAGGACCGTGCAGGCGTGTCCCTTGGACAGAAGGAAGCGATCACGATCCTCCCACTTCGGGTTCTTCGGATCGACGCGCATCTCGTCGAAATAGAGGGTCGTCACCAGATCGGCGATCGACAGGGCGGGACCGGGATGGCCGTCGCCGGCTTGATGGATCAACGTGAGGGTGCTCTTGCGCAACTCGGCTGAGATGCCCTTCAGGCGAGCGACGTTCCCTTTTGGATCGTGGGTGTTCATGGAAGACTCCAGGAGGGCTTTGCCCGGCTCGCCAGCTGACGAGCCGGTACAGGAAGCAGGGCGGCAGATCACTCGAAGGCTTCCACCGCCTTCAGGACGATCGGATCTTCATCTTTGCTGCGGATCAGTCCGGAGATGGCGAACATGACCAGTCCGGACATCAGCATCAGTGCCCCGACGATAAACATCGGCGCCTGGTAGGAACCGCTCCAATCCTTGACGATCCCGGTGATGTACGGCGCGCTGAAGCCCGCGATATTGCCGACCGTATTGATCAGGGCGATACCGGCAGCGGCGGCCGCGCCCGACAGGAAGCGGGACGGAATGGACCAGAAGTTCGGCAGTGCGGCGAAGATCGAGCAGGCCGTCAGCGTGATCAACACGACCACCATCGCTGGCGAATTCATGTAGAGCGCAGCAGGAACGCTGAGACCGCCGACGATTGCCGGAATGCCGACGTGCCAGGCGCGGACCCCGCGACGCGTAGCGTCACGCGACCACAGATAGAGCGCGATCGCGGCCGGCAGATACGGGATGGCCGTAATCAGGCCCTTCTCCAGCAGGCCGAACTTGGTGCCAAACTGGGCCTCGAAGCCCGAGATGATCGTCGGCAGGAAGAAGGCAAGCGCATAGAGGCCATAGATGAAGCCGAAATAGATCAGGCACAGCAGCCAGACGCGACCGGACAGCAGCGCCGCGCCAGCGTGGACATGATGTCCTTCGGCAGCGGGACGAACCTCGCGCGACAACTCGTTGCACAGCCATTTCTTCTCGGCGTCGCTCAGCCACTTGGCCTTCATCGGACCGTCGTCCAGATAGAACAGCGCGACAACGCCGACGAGGATGGCGGGGATGGAAACACCCAGGAACATGATGCGCCAGCCTTCGATGCCGAATGCGCCATGCGCCATCAGCAGCAAGGAAGCGACAGGCGCGCCGATGACCGTAGTCAACGGCTGGAAGACATAGAACAGCGCCAGGATCGTGCTGCGATGCCGGGCCGGCACCCACTGACTCAGGAACAGAATGGCGCCCGGAAAGAACCCGGCTTCGGCAACGCCCAGGAAGAAACGCAGCCAATACAGGCCGTTGACGGTCGAGACCCAAGCGAACAGCGCAGCCACGATGCCCCAGGTGATCATGATGCGCGACAGCCACAGCCGGGCGCCGAACTTGTTCAGGGCGAGGTTGCTCGGGATCTCCAGGAAGATGTACCCCAGGAAGAAGACGCCCGAGGCGAAGCCGAATTGCGCGGCGGTCATACCGAGGTCAGCGGTCAGCCCATTCGGGCCTGCAAACGAGATTGCCGTACGATCGAGAAAGTTGATGAAGAACATCAACCCGACGAACGGCACCAATCGCAAGCAGACTTTACGAACGGCCGACCGCTGCAAGCTGTCATCGGTCAGAGCTATCATGTTGGTTTCCTCCACTTATTATCGTTAAGCTGAAGGGACCGCAGAGCCCGGACAAGTGCGGGAAAATGGCACCCCACCTTGCCCATTCCGGCTCTGCGGATTTCCGCAGCCCTCTTGGAATTCCAATGGCTATGCTTCGGCGCTCGACCGGAGCCTGTCGCCGGGCGGCAGTCTGCCGCTTCAGGTGATGCGCCGAATGCTGGCGGCGATTTCTTCGGGCTCGAACACCCGCTTCCAGTCGGAGCGCATCAGCGCCGGCTTGCCGAACTCGATCGCCTTGTTGCAGGCATCCGAGAAGGCACCGGGGATCTCGTTGAACGTGACGGCCATCAGGATGTTGAGGTGGCCGAGCAGGAAGTCGCGTGCGGTCACCGGGTCGACGCCGCGGGCCACGACCTCGTCCATTGCCTCACGCATGATGGCGACCAGCGTCGCACCGATGGTTTCCGACAGACCGGGTTCGAGCAGGGCCATCTGTTCGACCGTTACCCGGTGCGAACGCAGGATCGGCGCCCAGATGGTGCGCGCGATGGCTTCGCCGACGGCATAGTCGCGCTCCGGCCCCTGCATCAGCGAGTTGACGATGCTCTGGCTGGCGGCGATACCGCCGAAATGGTCCTTGATCACCTCTTCCTTCGCCTCGCTGGCGAAGATGATCGGATGGCAGGGATGGGTGATGAAGTAGGTCAGATCCTTGCGATCCGGCAGATGCCCGGCAAACGGCGCCGCTGCATCAAGGATGATTAGCATGGTGCCCGCCTTCAGCGACGGTGCGATCTGGTGCGAGATCTTGCCGATCAGCGTATCCGGGGTCGCGAGGACGACGACATCCGCTTTGGCGAGTGCCACGTCCTGATCAACGCAGTCGACGCCGAGATCCTTCTTCACCCGTTCGCGCCCGGCCGGCGACGGCTCGACGTGCAACACCTTATAGTCCGACTTCAGCAGGTTCCTGGCGAGGCGGTATCCCATTTTTCCGCCGGCGCCGAACAGCGCAATGGTCGTCATTTCAAGCGTTCTCCCTTGCGTGGGGCATTCTGTCCCGATCACTGGTATGATCTCATACTGTGTTGATATCATCAAGTCATAATGGCATATATGTTCGTGCGTATGGCTGCGTTTGTCCGCCAAGCGTAAGGATGATGTCGTCGGGCAGTGCCGCCCGCCGGGTGCAGCTGCAATCAGGGGAGCGCAGCCTGCTCTCTCGTCTGACCCGGCCCAGAGTCCGTGCTGAGATCGCTTTGGCGACTGCGAGACGCGCTGAGACGGGCCCCGGTCGGCGGCTGCTGGAATCCGTGGAAGCGATCCGATCGTTGCAAGGGGCTTGAATTCCCGCCGGGGTGCGCTCGTTAGCGACAGACGATTCCGAACGCAGAGTTCGCCTTCGTCGGACGCGCCTGCCTCGCCCGGCAGCGGGCATATCGGCGCAAGTGGGCGCATCGACAGGAAGAGAGATCATGAAGATCGACGTGTCGCCTATCGTTCGCCGCAAGCTGTCCGACGAAGTGACGGAGCGCTTGAAGGCCCTGATCACCAGCGGTCGGCTTCAACCGGGGGAAACGCTGCCCTCCGAGCGGGAACTGATGGAACGCTACCAGGTCGGTCGCCCGGCCATTCGCGAAGCCCTGCAGACGCTGAACAGCTTCGGGCTGATCGTCACCATGCGCGGCGAGCGCTCGCGCGTCTGTCAGGTCACGGCGAAGTCGATCTTCCAGCAGATGGACAACGCGGTTCACATGATGTTTGCCACGTCGCCCGCATCGCTTGACCATCTCAAGGAGGCGCGCCTGTTCTTCGAACGCGGCATGGTTCGGGAGGCGGCAAAGAATGCGACGGAAGACCAGCTGGCAAAGCTGCGGGCGATCGTCGCAGCGCAGCGCGCCAACCTCGGCAACATGGAAGTGTTCATCGCCGCCGATACCGAGTTTCATGCGCAGATCGCCGCCATTTCCGGCAACCCGATCTATGAAAGCGTCGGCGCAGCGATGCTGAAGTGGCTGAAGGCCTATCATACCGACATGCTGATATGGGTCAGCCGGGAGGCCCGCACGCTGGAAGAACACGAGTCGATCCTGCGCCAGATCGAACTGCGCGACCCCGACGCGGCCGAGCGCGAAATGGTGCAGCACCTGGAACGGACCGCGGCGATCTACGGCATCCCACCCGCGGCCTGATGCGCGGGCAGAGCCAGAGCGGCCGGAATGGCAGATGCGATCCCCGACGAGCCCCGGCCGGACGAGGTCGTCGCTCGGTTCCCGTGCTGCTACGCGCTCTTGGCCAAGCCCTTGGGCAAGCGAGGTGCCAGGGACCGGCCGATGGCCTTGCGCCCGGCGAGCGCCAGCACCAGGATCACGACCACGCCCTGCACCATGTCCTGCGTTCCCGGCGGCAGTCCGATCACTTGCATCGTCGAGACGATGAGGATGAGCAGAATGCTGGCGAAGAACGTGCCGAGCGCCG
>JARLIT010000385.1 GCA_031291575.1 Ancalomicrobiaceae bacterium | reverse complement strand
TGATCGGTGCGGCGAAGGCGCGGTTTGGGACGCATCCGAAGAGGCGCTCTACTGGTGCGACATCTTTCGCTTCCTGGTGCATCGCTATGACCAGACGACCGGCGCGGTACGGTCGTGGCTGTTTGACGAACCGGTGGTGGCGGTGGCCCTGACGACCCGCCCGGGCGAACTCCTCGTGGCTCTCGGCAGCCGTCTCGTTCTCTGGCAGCCGATAGGCGACGAGCGGGCCGATCTCGGCTATCGTTTGCCGGGCTATCCGGGCGTGCGGCTCAACGACGGGCGGCCCGATCCGGCCGGTCGCTTCTGGGTCGGCTCGATGCAGAACAACGTGAAACCAGACGGCGATCTCGACCTCTCCGTCGAGGGCCACTTCGCCCGACCCGGTCGCGGCATCCTGGTGCGTATTGAGGCCGACGGCAGCCATGAAGTGCTGCGCTCCCGGATCGGCATCTCAAATACCGTCTGCTGGAGCCCCGACGGGCGGACGTTCTACTTCGGCGACACGCTCGAGAACGAGATCCGTGCCTTCGACTTCGACGCGGCGAACGGAACGATCGGCAACGACCGACCGTTCCTGGCCGGCTTTGCTCGCGGCAATCCGGACGGGTCGACGGTCGATTCCGAAGGCTACTTGTGGAACTGCCGCTTTGGTGGTGGCTGCATCGTCCGGGTGGCACCGGACGGCCGCATCGACCGGGTCATCGACCTTCCCGCCACCGACATCACGACCTGCACCTTTGGCGGGCCTGACCTGAAGACGCTGTTCGTCACCAGCGCCAACATGCGGCAGCACCCGGGTGAGCGGTTGGCCGGCAGTCTGTTCGCGCTTTCCTGCGATGTACCGGGCCTGGCCGAAAACCGCGCCGCAATCAGGGCGCCATCCTCCGCCCGGTGAGCCGGGATTGGCCTGCCGACCAGGCACAAGACCGTCCCGCCAACCGGCGGCGGCGCATGCAGATCGTCACCGCGATATCGCATCTGGCTCAAGTCATCCGCAACTTTTCATTGTGTAATTTCCGTTCGTTCGCCCAGCCGCGACGGGTGCGGCGGCGGCTCATTCAGCCGAAATGATTGGCAGCACCAGATTCACCGGTTGAGCGGATCAGGGTGGATCACGGCAGCATAGCCGTGTTCCTCTTCGCCAGTTGGCTGTGCTTCGACGGAGAGCCGCGCATTCAACCCGACGGCTCTGGAGTAGCCGGCCGCTGACGTGGGGTGCGACGCTGTTTCACCGCGGCATTCTGGTCCTCTGCCTCGGATATCGAACTAGCGGTACGACGGTAGAGCGCTGCTTCCAAAGCACTATCCTGTCGCGGTCGTCCGTTGTATCGTCGATCCCATCGTCGTGAATTTCGCATTCGAAGACGATTTCCGGTAACGTTTCGCCGGGTGCTTGCGTATTGGGTCTGGAACCGAATGTCCGTAGCTCGGGGCGAGGAATGGTCGCAGTTGATGCGAGGGGCGATCGGCGGCGACGAGAAGGCCTACCGGTCGTTTCTGCATTCCGTGACCCCACATCTCCGGGCGATCGCCCGTCGCCGTTGTCGCGCCTGGGGCATGCCGCCGAGCGATGCGGAAGACGTCGTGCAAGATGTCCTCGTAACCGTGCATCTGAAGCGCGGCACCTGGGATCAGACGCGGCCGATCGGCCCGTGGTTGGCGACGATTGTCCGGAACCGGGCGGTCGACCTGCAGCGCCGACGCGGGGGCGGCGGTCAGATCGCCGTGCCGCTGGAGGATGTGGTCGAGACGCTCGGAACGGAACTGGATAGTGAAGCGGACGATCTTGCCGATGCCGAGCGGCTGATCAACCGGCTGAAGGATCCGGCGCGCGACATCGTCCGGTCGATTTCGCTGGATGGCGCCGGGGTGAAGGAAACCGCGGCGCGGCTGAAGATGACTGAAGGCGCGGTGCGTGTTGCTCTGCACAGGGCCATGAAGGCGCTCGCAGCCTTGTATCGGAGTGGGAACGGGTGAAGACCGACGACCTGATCCGGCTGCTTGCAGCCGACGTGCACGTCCGCGAGCCTCTCGGTCCGGCGATTGCCCGCGCTCTCGGCGTCGGCGTCGTCGTGTGTGCGGCGCTGCTCGTCTTCGACATCCATCTGCGACATGATCTCGCCACGGCAATCATGCTGCCGCGGGTCGCCTTCAAGATCCTGTTGACGTTGTCCATCGCCGTCCTGGCGATCGGTCTTCTGGAACGCGTCGGCCGGCCTGGCGTTCCGCTCGCCACTGCCGAGCGCTTGCTGTTGCTGCCGCTGGCGGCGATCGTCATTGCTGTCGGCCTCGAGTTGGCACTGACCCCGGCCGCGAGTTGGGGAGCACGGTTGGTCGGCCGCAACGCCGGCTGGTGCCTATTTTACATTCCGGTGTTCTCGGCAGTGCCACTTGCGGCGATCCTGACGGCGATGCGGCGCTCGGCGCCCGAAAGCCCGACACTCGCCGGCGCCGTCGCCGGGCTGAGCGCGGCGGGAATGGCGGCGGCCTTCTATGCCTGGCACTGCCCGGACGACAGTCCGCTGTTTCTGGCGACTTGGTACACGATCGCCGGTGCTGCAGTGACGGGCGTCGGTGCGCTTCTCGGACGGCGCCTGCTCGTCTGGTGACCAACGGCAGCGGCTCTCCCTTGAAATTGGCTCCGGCTGGTAACATTTGGGGCCGAGGCTCCGTATTAATGTCGAAGCCGGTCGTCGGCTGATGCGAGGGCAATGCCCAGCGGCCGGCCGTCGCCGCGCGCCCGCGCCGCCCTAGATTCGGTGGGCGCCGATGCCCTGCGAAAAGGCGTTTCCCGACGCCGGACCGAATTGCAGGCGGACCGGCGACATGAGCTTCGAGCGGACCGGAGACCCGGTTGTCGGTTCGGCTCGTGTCGATCCACCCTCGAGCAAGGAGACGAGCAGCATGTACCGCAAGGATCCCGATGCGCTGTCGCGGCTGACCCCAGAGCAGTTCCGGGTCACCCAGCAGAACGGCACCGAACGCCCGGGAACGGGGGAATATGTCGACACCTTCGAGCCCGGCCTCTACGTCGACATCGTTTCCGGTGAGCCGTTGTTCGTCTCGGCCGACAAGTTCGAATCCGGCTGCGGCTGGCCGAGCTTCACGAAGCCGGTCGAGCCGGCCGGCGTGCGTGAACTGCGCGACACCACGCACGGCATGGTCCGCACTGAGGTTCGCTCGGCCCACGGCGACAGCCATCTCGGCCATGTCTTCCCGGACGGACCTTCGGACCGGGGCGGACTGCGCTACTGCATCAATTCCGCCTCGCTGCGCTTCGTGCCCAAGGCGGAGATGGAAGCGCAGGGCTACGGGACATATCTTTCGCAAGTGGAGGATCGCGGATGACGCAAGAACGAGCCATTCTCGCCGGTGGATGCTTCTGGGGCGTGCAGGCACTGCTTCGGCGGCGCGACGGCGTGATTTCGACGCGGGTCGGCTACTCCGGCGGCGAAGTGCGCAACGCGACCTACCGCAACCACGGCAATCACGCGGAGGCGGTGGAGATCCTGTTCGATCCGGCACGATTCTCCTACCGGGACCTGCTGGAGTTCTTCTTCCAGATCCATGACCCGAGCACGATCGATCGGCAGGGCAACGATCGCGGCAAAAGCTACCGCTCGGCGATCTTCTACCTCAGCGAGGAGCAGAAACGGATCGCCCTCGATACCATCGCCGACGTCGATGCCTCGCAGCTGTGGCCCGGCAAGGTGGTCACCGAAGTGGTGCCGGCCGGAGACTTCTGGGAGGCGGAACCGGAGCACCAGGACTACCTGGAACGCATCCCGAACGGCTACACCTGCCACTTCGTCCGGCCGAATTGGAAGCTGCCGCGGCGTTCCGAGGTGATGTGAGCGAGACGCAACGGAATTCCTGCTCGGACCGCCTCGATCCGAGCAGGGCACGTCTCGCCACGGTTTCCCCCTTCGACGTCGACTGCGGCATTGACCAGCTTGCCGCCCCTGGGTCGGCCCTCAATGCGACAGCACTTGCGGTTCGCGGATCAAGCGGGCGGCGCCTGACACTCGAATGCCCGAACCGCGCTCAGATGTGATTTCGGCGTGCAGAAGACAGGGAATACCCATGTCCTCGCCTTGACGGATGAGGATCGACCCTTCGTGTGGCCAGCCGAGATCGCGCAAATATCCGGCCAGCGCTGCCGCCGCCGCACCGGTGGCGGGATCCTCGTAGACGCCACCGAGCGGGAACGGATTGCGGACATGGAATACCCGCGGCTCTTCGGCATAGATCAGGCTGAAGGTTATCAGCCCGTCGTGCAGAGCCAAGGCGCGCCCGTGCGTCAGGTCGTAGCGCATCGCTCGCAGGACCTCGCGTTCGCGCAGAGCCAGAATGAGGTGATCGCCGCCGCCGTGCGCAATGGCGGGCGGTATCCGAGCATCCAGGTCGTCGTAGGTCAGGCCGAACAACGCCAAGGCGTCGTTCAGGGCCGGGGCCGATACCGGAGCGCTGCGGGTCGGCGGCGACACGAGGGTCGCCCCCCAATCTGCTTGCGACAGGCGCCCCTCGACTGAGATCCGAGCCCGGTTAAGCGTGAGCGGAAACGAGCCAGGCCCTTCGCGTCGTGCCAAGGCGGCGCCGAGCGCGATGGTGGCGTGGCCGCAGAAGTCCACTTCGACCTCGGGGGCAAAATAGCGCACACGCCACGCGTCCCCGGCGGGAGCAGCGAAGACCGTCTCCGAATAGCCGACCTCCGCCGCCAGACTCTGCATCACTTCGGACGTCGGCAGTTCGTCGCACAGGACAACGCCGGCGGGATTGCCGCCGTTCGACCCGTTTGCGAAAGCCGCAATGTGTTGAACAATCATACGGTCCACGTCCCTCTTCTGGCCTTTTCCGACCGCGGAGAACCCCGAGAATTTCGGGGCGTCGTGGAGGCCTTCGTATGTTTTCAAATCAGCGCCGCACCGAAAGAGTCGGCGGGCAGTTCCGGGATCTCCAGGCCGCCGCCGACCGCGGCAAATTTGAGCGACGGCAAGAATTGGCTGTTTTGCAGCGTTGAGATAACGCCCCCGATGAAATGAACCAGATCGCCCAGTCAACTGGAGCCAAAACTGGACCATCAAGTCCAATCGCGACAAGGTGTCGATGCCAGACGACGGCGATGGCCACCGGTCAGGACCGTACCTGACTTCAGCAGGCACCGAATGGACGTCAATCGAGAGAGTACCTCCACTGAATGCATCTACAGGTCGCAGTCTCGCGTTGATGCTTAACCTCTGCAGACCCAAAAAGCTGATGTTCGCGTGCGCTCGGACCGAGCCGTCGCTTGGCGGTCACCTTGATCGCGGTGTCACGCTGCCTTCGGTGCCGCGGACCGACAGCGTCATGACTTGGGCTCACGAAACACGCAAGTCGCCTCGCTGAGGTGGAGCTTCACCCGAGGCGCTGTGAAGTCGAGGAAGGCGCGCAACTTCAAGGGCACCAGACGCTCGCCGGTGTGGACCAGATTGACCGGCATGGCGGGTGGCTCGAGATCCTCGAGGATCACCTTGAGTTCGCCCGCGCGCACGGCCGCCGCCGCCTGATAGCACGGTACTCGCGTGAT
>JARLIT010000384.1 GCA_031291575.1 Ancalomicrobiaceae bacterium | reverse complement strand
GCTTCTTGGCATAGAGAGCCGTGTCGATGCCCGAGGAGTTGCGTCCGCTGTGGCCGAAAATGACGATGGAGTCCCCGGGGTTCAGCGGCTGGTGGTCGAGGAACTTCTCGGCGTAATGCTCAGTGCGCTCGAGCCAGAGCAGCTCGCGCACACCGCCAGCGCCAAGCACGTTGTGCCACATGACGCGCGGATCAGTCAGCGGGTTGAAGCCGACGTAGGAACCGTAACGCGGGAAGGTCTCCTGGCAAGGCAGCACCGAGTGGCCGGAACCGAACAGGTGGATAAGTCCGTCTTTGCTGAGCGAGGTGGAAAGTGCCGTCGCTGCCGCTTCGAAGGCTGGTTCGTTGGCGTTAGCGGCCTGCTCGGCGAGCTTGACAAGACGGGAGATATAGAGAGTTGACATGATTGGCCTTTCTTGAGGTTTGGGGGAAATTCGAACGGCAGTCGCCGTCCTGGATTGCTAGAGATAGAGTTTGGCGCGGATCTCGTAGCGGTCGCCGCGCATGGTCGAGACGGCGAATTCGAAGGGACCGTCGGCGCCGAAAGTGATGCGTTCGACGATGAAGGCCGGACTGCCCGCTGGGACGCCCAGGAGTTCGGCGTCACCGTCGGGCACCCGCCCGACCCGGTAGACTTCTCGCGCTTCCTTCGGCAGGACGCCGTAACGGCTGCGTAACGCCTCGTAGAGCGAGGTGAGTTGCGGTGAAAGTTCAACCAGGTCCGGGACCAGCGCCGCGGGCAAGTGCGCCGTCTGAATGCCGATCGGCGCACCATTGCCCAGACGCAAACGGCGCAGCCGGACCACCGGTTCGCCGAGCCTGATCTCGAGGGCATCGGCTGTCGTTTCGTCGGCCTCGGTGATGCAGGCTTCCAGCAGGTGCGAGCTGCCAGCGAGGCCGAGCGAGGCCATTTCCTGAGTGAAGCTCGTGAGACCGCGCACTCCAGCGATCACCGTCGACGACCGGACGAAGGTGCCGCGCCCATGCTCGCGGCGCAAAAGGCCGGATTCCTCGATGTTGCGCAAGGCATGGCGGACGGTGATGCGGCTGATGCCGAGCATCTGGGAGAGTCGTTCCTCGTTGGGGAGCTGTGTCTCTTCCGGCCAGGTGCCGTTGGCGATCAGAGCTCTGAGGGTCTGCTCGGCCTGATGCCAGAGCGGTTCGGGTCGATTGCGGTCGGGCAGGGCGACCAGGCCGAGATCCTTCATGATTGGCTTTCCCAGAGCGGGCTTCCCGCTGCAGTGATAGCGGCGCCGGCGATGACGGCGCCGGGGCCGAAGTGACCGACCGCCAGGCGGATGGAGCGGAGATGCGGCGGCAGTTGACGGGTTAGAGCGGTGAGTGTCAGGGGCGCGAGAACATCGAAGGCGGATGCCACGCCGCCGGTAATCAGCACGACAGCCGGATCGAGCAGGGCGATGGCGCCGGCGAGACAGGCAGCGAGCGCGCTGGCCGGCCCACCGAGACGCGCGAGGGAGTCGGCGTCGCCTGTGCGAGCGGCCGCGATCAGCGCGGTGCCGTCCTTGAGGCCAGCGGCGCAGGCGAGGCGGTCGAGTGCGCGCCCGGACGCGTGGCGCTCCAGCCAGCCGTCACGATCGTCGCCCCGGTCGGTCGGGTCGGCCGACGCCCAGCCGAAGGAGGTCGCGCCGCCTCGGCTGCCACGCAGCACGCGGCCGCCGGACAGTACCGCCGAGCCAATGCCGGTGCCGATGGCGATCAGGATGGCGTCGGAGAAGCCAGCGGCGGCTCCGGCTGTCGCCTCGGCGACCAATGCCATCTGGGCGTCGTTGCCGAGTGCCATCGGCTGCTGCGGAAACAGGTCGGCAACATCGGTGCCGTCGAGATAGGGCAAATTGGGCACCCATCGACAGAGTGTGCCGTTGGCAAGCCCCGGAATGGCGATCCCTATGCGGTCGGGGCGGTAAGTCTCGATCAGGCCGTTCACACAGGTTCGGAAGTCCAGGAGATCGGATGGCGCCGCACCGGTGGCCACCATCTCCACCTCATGGGGGCGAGCGATGTCGGCGAGGCCGGCGCGGATGTTGGTGCCGCCGATGTCGATGGCGAGGACGCGGCTCATCCCTTCACCCCCGACGAAACGATGCTGTCGACGAAGAACCGTTGCAGCAGGACGAACATGGTGAGTGGCGGCAGCACCGCCATGGCAGCGCCAGCCATGACGAGGCCGGTGTTCATGGCGCCGCGGTTGTAGCTGAGCAGGCGCGAAAGCGACAACACGATCGGGTAGTTGTCGGTGTTGCCTTGCAGCACGGTGAGTGGCCAGAGATAGGTATTCCAGTGGTAGACGAAGGCGAACAGCGTCAGCGCCGCGATCGCGGGGGCTACGGCTGGAGCCACCACAGCGAAGACGATCCTCAGCTCGGAGGCGCCATCGACGCGGGCAGCATCAATCAGGTCGTCAGGCACGCCGGCGATGAACTGGCGCATCAGAAAAATGCCGAACGCATTGGCCAGGTTCGGGACAATGACGCCGGCAAGGCTAGCGTTGAGCCCCATCGTCCCGACGAGCCGGTAAAGCGGAATGAGTGTGACGATCGGCGGCAGGAACATCGTCGCGATCACCGCCGCGAACAGCAGGTCGCGCCCTTTGAAGCGGTATTTGGCAAAGGCATAGCCGGCCATCAGCGAGGTGACGAGGATGCCGAGCGTGGTCGTCGTGGCGATCACCGCCGAGTTCCAGAAAGAGCGGCCAGCGTTGATGACGCTCGCCACTTCACCATAGGCATCAAACGTGGGCGTCGCAGGGATCCAGACGGGCGGCACCTGCATGCTCTCGGCCGGCGTCTTGAAACTCGACAGGATCATCCAGACCAGCGGAAAGGCGGAGACCACCGCCGCTGCGACTATGGCGAAGACGAGCAGGGCGTCGAGCGGCCCGGCATTGGAAGCACGGAAGACGAAGCCTTTGCCGACGCGAGTCATTTTTCATGCTCTCCTTGGCGGGCAAAGGCGAACAGCGCAACGATGACCACAATCAACGCCAACATCAGCATGACCGCCATGGCCGAGCCGAGGCCGCCTTGCGCCCGCTCGATGCCGACGCGGCGAATGTAATAGGTGAGAACGTTGGTGGAATTCGCTGGCCCACCTTGGGTGATGAGAGCGACCGGCTCGAACACCTGCACGGCGTTGATGACGGCAATCACGGCGCTGAATAAGAGCGTCCGACGCAGGAGAGGCAGCGTCACGCCGAAGAACGACTGTACCGGATTGGCGCCGTCGATACGCGCCGCCTCGTAGAGCGCGACGGGAATCTGGGTGAGGCCGGCGATGACCAGAACGGTAAAGTAGCCGACCTGTTGCCAGACGTTGAGAATGACAACGGAGACGAGCGCCGTGTCCGGCGACGACAGCCACATCTGGCGACCGACCCCGAACCAACCGAGTATCTGGTTGAGCGGCCCTTCGTTGGGCGAATAGAGCTTCGACCAGACCAGAGCCACCGCGATCATCGGCACCATGTAGGTGGAGAACAGGATGGTCCGGAGCACGTGTCCGCCGGCGACGCGGTTCTGGTGGACCATCAGACCGAGCAGCACCGAAAGCGGCAGGATCACCACCACCGACAGGAGCGTATAGACGGCCGTATTCCAGGAGGCTTGGCGGAAGTCGCGTCCGACCGACAACGGGCTCAGAAGATCGGCGTAGTTCTGCAGGCCGACGAACTGGGCGGCGCCGAAGCCGGTCTGGGTCGACCATGCCTGGAAAGACAGCCAGATGGTCAGGAGCATCGGCAAGAAGATGAAGACACCAACGAGACTGACGGCTGGGGTCAGCATCACCAACGCCGAGGTGCGGGTCGAGCGGGTCATGAACAGCTTGGCCTGGGAGGTGCGGGGGGAGTTCCGGCGGGCAGATCGACCCGCCGGATTTGAACAGCGACGTAGCGGCTCGCTTTACGTTACTTGGCAGCTCGCTCGAGGATCGATGTCGCGTCCGCCTGAGCGTTCTTCTGCGCCGCCTCGGCAGTCAGGCGTCCGTACTGGATGCCTTCGAGCACTTGCTGCAGCGCTTCGGAGAACTCCTGGCCGCCCAACACGACCGGGAAAGCCTTGGCATCGGCGAGCGTCTTGACGTAGCCGGTGAGGAATTCTCGGTTGAGGTCCTTGCCGTGAGCGGCGACGTCGGACGAGCGCGACGGCAGGATGCCCATGGACAACAGGATATCGGACATTGCCGAGGCGCCGCCCTTGCCGGAGGTCGGGCCGTTCAGCCAGCTCAGGAACTTCCAGGCTGCCTGGCGTTGTTCGGCTGTGGCGCTGGCGTTGACAACGGTCAGCCAGGAGTAGGAGATCGACCGGGCCTTGTCGCCGCTCGGGCCGACCGGGATCGGTGCCGTGCCGATGTTGGCGAATTTGTCGCCCATGCCGCCTTTCAGCGCGCTCTCCCACCAGTTGGCCATGATGATCATGCCGGTGTTGCCGGAGACGAAGTTGTCGAGGAACGGACCGGTCGTGTTGGCGTCGGCCGTCCCCATGGTCGGGTCGGTGTAACCCTTCTTGATGAAGTCCTCGTAGAGCTTGAAGGTCTCGGCGGCCGCCTTGGTGTCGAGTGTCGGCTTGCCGTTGGCGATGAGGGTGCCACCGTTCGACACCAGCAGCGAGGAGAACGGATGGATGACGCCGGCCGCCCACGAGTTGATCATGCCGAAGCCCTGGCGAGTGACGCGATTACCGTCCTTCTTGGTAATCTTCTCCGCATCCGCCGCGAACTCGGCCCATGTGGCCGGCGGCGCTGCAATGCCGGCTTCGGCGAACAGCTTCTTGTTGTAGTTGAGAGCGTAAACGTCGATCTCATTGGGATAGCCGTAGGGCTTACCCTTGACCGAGGCGGCTGAAGCGACGCCCTCCGGCCAGGCGCTGGAGACTTCCTTGGCGTTGGCGTCCGGCGCGGGTTCGACGAGCTTATCGCGCACCAACTCAGGCAACCAGAGGTCATAGATCGAGGAGATGGTCGGACCGTCGGCCGAGCTGCCCTGCGAGCGGATCGTGGTCAGCAGGTCGCCGAACGGAACCGCTCGCACGGTGATCGTCACGTCCGGATTGGCGGCGCTGAAATCCTTGGCCGCCGCCTCCAGCTTGGCGACCGTCTCGGGCGACCAGTGAGTAAGATAGGAAATGGCAACTGGCGCAGCCAGCGCCGTTCCGCTCAGGAAAACGGCACCCACCAACGTCGAAGCGAATGAAATTGCACGACCTGTTTTCATTTTTCCCTCCGGAAAGCTTGCCTTCGACCCCACGCACTTGATCACTCCCTCGGGTAACCTCGCGGAATATCCTGATCTCGCCGTGACGAGTCCGGATCCAGTTCCGCCGATAACTTGAGAGAATGCCACTTCCACGATTGCCGGGACGAGACCCCTTGGCTCCCAGTCCGCAAATAGGTTATAACAACATAATCACGAATGCAACGGAGACCGTCATGGCAAGGACCGGCGAGCTGACAGGGCGGATTCTGACACCCGATGGTTTCGCGAACGGACGGATCCATTGGCGGAATGGGATCATCGAGGGCGTCGAGAAAGTGGCTGGTGTCGAGGGGGCCTATGTGCTGCCGGGTTTCGTCGACCTCCACTGCCACGGCGGTGGCTGCGCCGACGTCATGGAAGGCGGCGAGGCCTCGCGCATCGTCGCCAGGACGCATGCGGCGAGCGGAACGACCTCGTTCCTGGCAACGACGATGACGGCGCCGGTCCCGGATATCGAGATGGCGCTTGCTGCCGTCGAAAGGGTGCGACTGGCGCCGGGGCGGGGTGAAGCGGCGGTCCTCGGGGTGCATCTCGAAGGCCCGTTCATCTCGCCGGAGCGGCTCGGTGCCCAACCGGCCAACGCCATCGCGGCGGATGTCGACTTGATGCGGCGTTTTCTCGGGCTGGCAGCGATCAAGGTGGTGACAATCGCCGCCGAGGTGGACCCAGACGGCACGTTCATCCGCTTTCTCGATGGTGAGGGTATCAGAGTGCAGCTGGGTCACTCATTGGCCGATTACGATGCAGCGGCACGCGCCTTCCGCTGCGGCTGTCGCTCGGTTACGCACCTTTTCAACGCGATGAGCCCGCTGCAGCACCGCGCGCCGGGCATCGTCGGCGCGGCGTTTGCCCACCTTGACTATGCCGAACTGATTCCGGACCTGCTGCACGTGCATCCCGGCGCCATACGGGCGGCCCTGCGCGCAATTCCGAACGTCTATGCGGTCACCGACGCAACGCTGGCTACCGGCATGCCGGACGGCGCTCATACGTTCGGGGCCAGGACCGTGTTCAAGTGCGACAACGGCGTGCGCCTCGCCGACGGCACGCTTGCCGGGTCGAGCCTGACCATGTTGCAGGCGTTTCGGAATTTCGTGACGCTGGGCCTGTCGATCGAAGAGTCGTCCCGCCGCACATCGACGATCGCCGCCGACTACATCGGCGCGTTGGATCGGGGACGTCTTGCATCCGGTGCTGTCGCCGACATGGTCGTCATTGATGAGAACCTTTCCCTCATCGACACTTTTGTCGGTGGGAGGCCTGTGCGCGGATAGGCGCCGACGTGCCGATGCAGCCATGATTCACTCAATCGAAGCAATGGATTGAGGATTGTCATGTTGCGGTCCCGGATCCGAACCGACGGGCAAGGCGGGTGTGGTGCAGGGTGCGAGGTGACGGGGTTGGCTGAGACGGCTGAAACATATTATATGTCAATGGCTTAGATTGTATCCGCCAGATCAAGAAGCCCCCGCCGTGTACAAGACGGGCTAGATCGTCCAGGCGGTGCCGTCGCGCGCCTTGACGCAATATTCGCTCGCCGATCTGCGCGCATGCTCAGCCACATGGTGCGTTATCTTCTGATGCATCGTCGTCTGATAGGTGCAGATGATGGGCATCGGCGGAAACCGCTTGGCCACATTCACCCGGCGCAACAGTCCGACGTCCAGTTCCCGTTCGATTGTGACCGTCGGAATGGCCCCGATGCCGAAGCCGTCGATCAGCAAGCTGATGATGGCGAAGAGCGAATTCGAGCTGGTCATTTTCGAGGCCAGCACCCGTTCGTCCTGAAAGTACGGCGCAATATGCGTGTAGGGCGGCGTATCCTTGGGGAAGGTGATGATCGGCATCTGCGCCAATTCGTCGACGGCATAGGCCTTCGACTCGTCAATCAATTTCGGCGCGCCCGCCCAGATCATCTGGTACACGCAAGCAACGAAACTGCGAAAGCCCTCGCCAATCGCCGGGTCGATGCCGAAGATCAAGTCGAACTTGCCTCGCCCCATATCGGAAACAAGGTCCTTGGTGCCCTCCACCGTCAGTTCAACCCGCAGCCTCGGCATGGATTCATTCAGCGATTCGATCAGATGCGACATCCACGTCGAAACGACTGAATCAATGGCGCCGATGCGCACCAGCGGTGGCGCTCCAAGGTTTCCGTCCTTGACGGCATTTTTCAACTCGTCCAGTTGCTCCAGCACCTGCTGGAACCCCTGCAACACCCGTTCGCCCTCCGGCGTCAGCTGAAACTCGCGATCGCCGCGCCGAACCAACCGGCAGCCAAACTCCTCCTCCAGCGACGACAGCCGCGACGAAATCGCCGGCTGCGTTGCATTGAGCTCCTGTGCAGTCCGGCCGAAATGTCGGTTGCGGGCCAGTGCAACAAATGTCGCCATGTCAAGGATGCGCATCGTCATCGCTCTAACAGCACGTGTCCTGGCGAGCAATACTGCAGCCAAATCAAGCAGACGTCATGATGTGTCGAACCTGCGTATAATCGATCAGCGATTGCATCGACAGATCTGACCCATACCCTGAATTTCGCATGCCGCCATGCGGCATTTCGGTCGCCATCGAGCCATGGGTGTTGATCCAGGTCACGCCATAGGCCAACCGATCGGCTATGCGCATCGCAACGCTGGCATCGCGCGACCACACCGAAGAGGCAAGGCCATATTCGGAGGCATTGGCCCAGTTGAGCGCTTCGTCGATCGCATCGACGGCAGTGATGCTGACCACCGGGCCAAAGACTTCCTTCTGCACGATTTCAGCCTCGATCGGTGCCGCCACCAGGGTCGGTTGGTAATAGAAGCCTTCCATCGTCGGAATCGCGCCGCCGGCGATGATGTCACAGCCAGCCATACGGGCGCGGTCGACGAAGCCGGCGACCCGCTCGCGCTGGCGGGCGGTGATCAGCGGTCCGAATTCGACGTCGTTGCGACTCGGTGCGCCATAGACGAGGCTCGACACCATCGTCGCCATCCGGTCGGCCAGATCCTGGAAGACGGTGCGATCGACAAAGATCCGGCAGGCCGCCGTGCAATCCTGGCCGGCGTTGTAGAAACTCGCCTCGCGCAATGTCTCGACGAGCCGGTCAAGATCGGCATCAGCACAGACGATGACAGGAGCCTTGCCACCCAGTTCCAGATGCGTCCGCTTGATCGTCGCGCCGGCTGCTGCCTGCAGCACCGCCCGTCCGGTGCGGATATCCCCGGTCAGCGAGATCATGCGCACCCGGTCGTGCGAGATCAGCCGCTGACCGACGTCGGGCCCGGTGCCGCAGACCACATTGACGACCCCCGGTGGCAGGATATCGGCGAAGATCCGGGCCAGCGCCAACAGGCTCAGCGGCGTATGTTCCGATGGTTTGATCACCACGGTATTGCCTGCTGCGATCGCTGGCGCGATCTTCCAGGCCGCCATCAGCAGCGGATAGTTCCAGGGCGCGATCTGGGCGACGACGCCGACGGGATCGCGACGCATGATGCTGCTGAGTGTGCCGGAGCGGTAATGGCCGCTGGCCGTGGCCGGCACATTGCGCACCGCCCCCGCATAGAATCGGAAGACGTCGGCGACATTGGCCAATTCCCCGCCGGCGACGTAGCGCAGCGGCTTGCCGGTTGCCAGCGATTCGATCGCCGCCAGTTCAGTCGTCTGGTGCTCGATGGCGTCGGCGATCCGCAACAGGGCGCGGCTCCGCTCCTTCGGCATGGTTCGCGACCAGCCGGCAAAGGCGGTCTCGGCAACCACGACGGCGCGGTCGATCTGCGCCGCGCTGGCCGAGGCGACGGCCGCGACCTGTACACCCCTTGCCGGGTCAAACACTGGCTCGGGTGCGCCATCGCCGGCTTCGAACGCGCCGTTGATGAAGAGACGTGTATCAGCGTCGGTCATGGCCGGCTCCACAGGGTTCGGGGGAATATCGCGCGTTTCAGCGCGTCAGAAGGCGGACTCGGGCCGGGTCGATCGACAGCACCACCGGATCGCCAGTGGCATAGACGGCGGCATTGGCCGCGAGAACCCGGATGGTTGCGCCGGCCACTTCGACGACGTAGCGATTTTGCGCTCCTAGAAAGACACGGGTGCGTACGGTTCCGCTGATCCCGCTGCCCGACGCGGCCAGTTGCATGTCTTCCTGACGCAGGGCCAGCCGGACCGCACCGCGCGCCGCTTCGCCCGCCGCCAGCGCCAGGCATTGCTGATCGGCCAGCATCGCCATCGGCCGGCCGTCGCGTTCGACAATCGTTGCATCGATCAGATTGGCCGAACCGATGAAATTCGAGGCGAATTCGGTCGCAGGTCGATCGTAGATCTCCGAAGGGCTGCCCTGCTGTTCGACCCAGCCGTTGTTGAGGAGAACGACGCGATCCGACAGGCTCAGTGCCTCGTCCTGGTCGTGCGTCACAAACAGCGTGGTCAGGCCGAGGCGCTTGTGCAACTCGATCAGTTCCACCTGCATGTCCTCGCGCAGGCGGGCATCAAGATTGGACAGCGGCTCGTCGAGCAGCAAGACCTTGGGGTGCGACACGATCGCCCGCGCCAGCGCCACCCGCTGCTGCTGCCCTCCGGACAGTTGTCGCGGCCGCCGGTCCGCCAGATGCCCAAGCTGCACGGTGGCAAGCGCCGCTGCTGCCATCTCCATCTGTTCGGCGCGCGTGCCGATCTTGCGCATGCGCAACGGGAACCTGACGTTCTCAAACACGTTCAGATGCGGCAGCAGGGCATAGGACTGGAACATCATGGCGATGTCGCGCTTCTCTGGCGGCAGCGCCGTCACATCGCGGCCATCGATCGATATTCTGCCCGAGGTCACCTCTTCCAGTCCGGCAACGATGCGCAGCAATGTCGTCTTGCCGCAGCCGGAAGCGCCCAACAGGCTGATGAACTCACCGGAGCGGATATCAAGCGAAATCCCGTGCAGGACCGCGACCGGACCGTAGGATTTCATGATGGCGTCGAGCCGGACGTCGGACATGGCTAGGTACTCGCAAATTTCTTGATGCCGACCACACGGTCGATGACGATGATCAGCACGACCGTCAGGGCGATCATGATCGACGACACGGCAGCGACCGATGGATCGGGGCTGAACTCGAGCTTGCTGTAGATCTCCACTGGCAGGGTCGTCAGGTCCGGCTTGCGCAGAAACAGCGACAGTACCGCCTCATCGAACGACAAGTTGAAGGCGAAGAAGGCACCGGCAGCAAGACCCGGCAGGCACTGCGGCACGACCACCAGCATCAGCCGTTGCAGCCGATTGGCTCCCATGGTGCGCGCCGCCTCCTCGAGGAACGGGTCGGAATCCGACAACACAGCCAGAGTCGTCCGCACAACATAGGGCGTGGCGATGATCGTGTGGCTGATCCACAAGGTGAAGACCGTGACGACGCCGAACATGGAGCTCCACAGCATCAGCATGCCGATTGCATAGATGATGGTCGGCAGCATTAACGGCGAGATGAAGACGGCACCGATCAGCTGCGGGTACGGCAGCTTGCGCCGGTGGATGGCAATGGCCGCAGCGCCACCGATCAGCGTGGCGGCGACCGTGACGGCGAGTGCCAAGCCGAAACTGAGCGCCGCAGCCGACATGTAGTCGTCCGAAGACAAGACCTTGCGATACCAGATCAGCGAGAATCCCTGTGGCGGAAAGGAGATGTACTGATTTTCGCTGACGGATGCTGCGACCACAACGATCAGCGGCGCCAGCAGCCCGAGCACCGTGACGGCGACAAAGACTCGAGCGAGAATGCGAAGCGGCAGCGGAACAGCCTTAACCACGCCCATCTCCCATCAGCCGGACATAGGGAATAAGGGTGAGGATGATTCCGGCGAACAGGATCACCGCCTGCGCCGAGGCAAACGGCCAGTCGAGCGTCTGCGTCACCGAATTGTAGATGGACGTCGCCAGCACCTGGATACGGGCGCCGCCGAGAAGATTGGGCGTGACGAAGGAACTGGCCGACAGGGTGAAGGCCAGCAGCGATCCGGCGATGATGCCTGGCAGCGACAGCGGCAGCACGACCGTCCGCACCGTCTGCAGAAACGAACATCCCATGGTGCGCGCCGCCTCCTCAAGCACCGGGTCGATGCGCGCGATCACGCCGAGCACCGACAGTGTCATGAACGGCAGCAGCACCTGCACCATACCGATGACGATGGCCGTTTCGGTCTGTATCAGCGCAAATCCCCGATGAGCAAGCCCAAGTCCTTGCAACACCTGCGGGATGAGACCCGACCGGCTGAGCAGGACCATCCAGCCGAAGGTCCGCACCACCACGCTGGTCATCAGCGGCAGGATGAGGATCGCGATCAGCCACAGCCGCATCGTCGACCCGACCTTGGAAATGATATAGGCGAGGGGGAAGCCGATCAGGGCACAGATGACGGTAATCAGCAGCGAGAGCCGTATCGTCCGCCAGAGGACGCCGAGATAGAACGGATCGCCGAGAAAGTTGACGAAATTCAGCAGCGTCAGACCTGATGGCCCGGTAACGCTCAGCGACAACATCTGAAAGATCGGCAGGAGAAAAGCCAGCGCAAGCAGCAGCAGCCCGGGACCGACCAGCAGCATATTTTCGGTGCGATCGGTCATGCCTGATCCATCTTCTTCCGGCCGCCTCCGGTGGGTCCATTGTCCATGCCGAGCCGGTCCCCAGCTGCCGTCCGGCCAGTGCTGCCGCGCCGGACGATCCAAAGGCCAGCATCGTCGCGACTGGTCCGGACTGCAATCCCCCGGGGAGGGGGGGGAGCCGTGCCCGAACCATTGGCGATCAATTGGCGGCCCGAGCCCAGATCGGGGACAGGCCGCCCGTTCGTCGGGTCACTTGGCGATCGTCTGGCTCCAAGCCTTGACCCAGGCCGCGCGGTTGGCCTCGACGGTGATCGGATCGAAGCGCAACAGTCCCTTCACCGCGTTTGCGCCATAGGCGACATCGGCGGCTGCCTCATCGGACAGCTTGGTCTTGCTATTGGTCGGCGTGTAGCGCAGCGCCTCGGCAAAGCAAGCCTGCGCGTCGGCCGAAATCGACTTGTCGATGAACTTCAACGCCAAATCCTGGTTGGGCCGCCCGGCCACAAGATTGACGGTGATGTAGCTGGCGGGCGTTCCCTCAGCCCCCTGGACGAACTTCGCCGGCAGGCCAGCCTTGCGCAAGGTATAGGCGTAGTCCGAGGCATAGGGCGCCAGCCAGGCCTCATTCTGGGTGAACTGCTGCTGGATTTCCGGCGACTTCGACACGACGACGGCGCCGTTGGCCAGCAGCCGCTTCACCGCATCGAGCCCGGGCTGGATATTGTTCAGGTCGCCGCCCTGCACCTGATTGAGCATCAGGAAGGCCAGCATTCCATAGCCGTTCGAAATGTCCGTCAGCACCAGATGATCGCCGAAGGCTGGGTCGAGCACATCCTTCCAATTCGCCGGCACTTTCGGCGACTTCTGGCTGTTGTACAGCAGGCCGATGGCGGCGATCGAATAGGCCGGCCCCTCGCCCTTGGTGATATTCGCCTTGGCAAAGTCATAGAGGTCGGCGGCATTCGGCAACTTGGTCGCATCGATCGGCGACAGCAGGCCTTCCTTGGCCGCAACGATCTCCTGTCCGCCGGAGAAATGGATGACGTCGTACTGCGGCGCCGTCTTCTGCGCCCGTAACTGCGCAAAGGCATCGGCGGAATAGGCCGTGACGATCTTCACCGTTGCGCCGGTGTCTTTTTCGAACGGCGTGATCACGCATTTGCGGTGCGCCTCTTCGTAAGCGCCACCGAACGAGTTGATCGTCAGCGTCTTGTCCTGCGCGAGGGCGATCGGCGCGCCCCCTTCCACGAGCAACACACTGAGGAGTATCGCTTTCAGAAGTGGTTTCATAACGTTACCCTCTGTTCAAGGTGATGATATTACCAGCCTGGAGCGCAAGTCGAACCGCACAGGTCCGACGCAAGACATTGATGCGAATGCATGTGAGGCAAGTGTCGGTCGAATGGCAGCGATCTCGCCGGGCCGGCCCGGCCGATGGTGTGGCGCGGAACGAAGCCCGCGCCCTCCGAGTGCATTTTTGCGGACAGACCGGTTCGATCCGGCCGACAAGAAATTGCGCTGAGTCAAGGCCTTGAGCGTGTCATCATCGTTCAGGTCTGCTCAACTTGGGCCGAACACACTCTACGCGAGGCGGCCGAGCTCGACCGTCTTGGCGCCCTCGATGCGGATCAGACGGCACTGTTCCGCCACGCCCTCGAGGTTTTCGGTCATGCGGCCGAAATAGGTGCAGGGGATCCAGCCGGTCGGCCCGAATGTCCGGCCGCCAACACCGTAGAACAGACCGATCTCCCAGAATTCCGACGGGTCGATCTTGAAGAAGTTCTTGGGCTGATAGAACCACAAGAGCTCACCGACCTCCGGCAGGACGGTCTGATTTTCCGGCGGCAGCGCCTTGGGATCGAAATTGCGAGCTGACTCAGGCAGACCCATCATGATTTCGGGGCCGGAGAACATCGCGTGGGTCGCCGGCCATTGAATCGGCGTTTCCAGCGCCCCCCAAATGGCCTTGCAGGTCTCCGGAGCGTTGTCCCAATAAAGAGAAATGATGCCTTGAACGTTCGCGTCAACGAACTTGAGATAGAGCTTATTGCCACTCATCGTCGATTTTCCCATTGATTATGGGAAAATACTCACTCTCGCATGCCGTTCCGTCCAATTCCAAATTCGTATTTTGCCGATAGGATTTTTTTATCGAAAGCGTCGATTTCGCTGCTGCGCCATGGATGACCACCGGAGCCCTTGGCAATGCTGCGAAGCGCCACAAAGTTTGGCACAAACGGCAGATTTCGAGCCGTCCGTGCACAAAAAAGGATGATTGCTGATTTCGGCCGAGACGTGATGGAGTGGATGCCCCCTCCCGCTGGGGCCGCGGTCGAGTAGCTCGGATATTCGGCTTCGCACTCACAGATCCGGGCATGCGGCTTTCTCGCACCCGGCCCTTCTCGGAAGTCACCCGCATGCGGTCCCCCGTGGCGTCCAGGGATGAGTGATGCGCGTTGGGGCGGCTGGCGGCCGCTCCCGCTTCTCATTGCCGCCGTGTTCTGGTTGGCGGTCACATGGGTCCATATCCCGCTCGGCAACTGGCCCGCGGGCATCTGGCGGTGGCTGTGAGGGGGGCGTTGGTCGGGGAG
>JARLIT010000090.1 GCA_031291575.1 Ancalomicrobiaceae bacterium | reverse complement strand
GCTCGTTCTCGAACGACAGCCAGGCAAATGGCGCCTCTTCCGTCGCCGTCGCGCCGAGCCGTTCGATCGCGGCCGCCACCGCCCGTTCGGTCGCCTCGGGAAAATACTGGCGTGCGATGGTGTGGAAGACGACGCGGCAGATGCCCGGCTCGGGCGGTGCAGCGGCGACGGCCGACAACCATTTGCCGGCATCGGCGGCTTCGATCCGGGTCGGTTCGGCGCGGGCAATGGCGAGGGCTGCGGCGAGCCGGTCAAGCCGGTGGCCTTGGTCGGCCCAGACGTAGGCAGTGAGCCGTTCCCGGTCAGATGCTTCGGCCAGATCGAACGGGTTGAGGTCGCAGCCGCGCCGGGAAACGACATTGACCTCGGCTGGCGCCGGTGCGGCGCCGTTCCAGTCGGGCGCAAGCTGCACAGCCGAGCCGGGGAGGCCGAAGTCTCTGCCGGCAAAGCGGTAGGCGAAGCGATCGCAGTAGAGGTTCAGCCCGCCGCTGGCGCCGAGTTCGTAGAGCGCCAGGGGCTTGGCCGTCGCTGCGGCGATGGCGAGGAGCCCGGCGTAGATCTGTGCCGAGCGGGCCACCTCGTTGGTCTGCGGCGCGCTGTCGAGCCAGGGCATGAGGTCGGCTTCCGCGTCGGCCAGGGCGGCGGCGATCGCCGCGGCGAACACGGTCGCGTCGGGGAGCGGGTTCGGAGGATAGAATTCGGCCAGTCCGGGCAGTCGGCCGCGGCGCACGAGAGCGTGCAGGCCGCCGGCAATGCGCAGCGGCACGGAATCGCCCATGGCATCCGGCTTGTCGCCCGGCCAATCGAGAATGCGGCGGCCGATCTCCGTTGTCCGGTCGAGGCGTTCGGCGAGGATCACGCAGAGCGCCGAGGTGAGCGGCGAGCCCAGTTTTTCGCACCAGTTCGCCTGGTCGGCGAAAGCCTTGCGGACCTGAAGTTCACGCTCGGACGCATAGCCATCGCCGGCCATCGGTTGGTCTCCCCAGTTTATGTCAGCATTCCTTACCTAAACTATCGCGACGGTGCTCGGAATCAAGGTCTCCTCGCACAAAGCAAAGCCGCCGGGGCGTTTCCGCCCCGGCGGCTTGAAATTCCCGGCGAGTCGCGGGCGCCTCGCTTACGCCGCCAAGAGGTTCCGCAACACGTACTGCAGGATGCCGCCGTTGTTGTAGTAGTCGAGCTCGTCGAGCGTATCGATGCGCACGAGCAGCGGCAGGTCGAACGTCGAGCCGTCGGCACGGGTGATCTTGGCGATCAACGTCTGCTTCGGCTTGACCGTGGCGAGACCCTCCAGCGTCACCGTCTCGTCGCCCTTCAGGCCGAGGGTGGCCCAGGAGGTCCCCTCCTCGAACGTCAGCGGCACGATGCCCATGCCGACGAGGTTCGAGCGGTGGATGCGCTCGAACGACTGGGCGATCACGGCCTTGACGCCGAGGAGGTTGGTGCCCTTGGCCGCCCAGTCGCGCGACGAGCCGTTGCCGTATTCAATGCCGGCGAAGACGACGAGAGGAACGCCCTCGTCCTTGTAGCGCATGGCGGCATCGTAGATGAACATCTTGTCGCCCGAGGGGTGATGGATGGTCCAGCCGCCCTCGATGACATTGCCATTAGCGTCCTTCACCATGGCGTTCTTGATGCGGATGTTGGCAAAGGTGCCACGCATCATCACTTCATGGTTGCCGCGCCTTGTGCCGTACTGGTTGAAGTCGACCGGGCGGACCTGATGTTCGGTGAGATAGGTACCGGCCGGACTGGCCACCTTGATCGAACCGGCCGGCGAGATGTGGTCGGTGGTGATCTTGTCGCCGAACAGGCCGAGGATGCGCGCGCCGACGATGTCGGTGACCGGCTTCGGCGCAAGTTCCATGCCCTCGAAGTAGGGCGGGTTCTGCACATAGGTCGAACCGGAGTTCCAGCCGTAGGTCTGGCCGGTACCGGCCGCCACCGCGCCCCAGAGCTTGTCGCCCTTGAACACGTCGGCGTACTTCGACTTGAACAATTCCGGCGTGATGAACTGGCCGATGACGGCGGCGATCTCCGCGCTCGTCGGCCAGATATCCTTCAGGAACACCGGCTTGCCCTCGGTGGATGTGCCGAGCGGTTCCGTCGTCAGGTCGATCTGCGTCGAGCCGGCGAGCGCGTAGGCGACGACGAGCGGCGGCGAGGCGAGATAGTTGGCCTGCACGTCGGGGGAGACGCGGCCCTCGAAGTTGCGGTTGCCGGACAGAACCGCCGAGGCGACGATGCCGTTCTTGTTGATCGCCTCGGAGATTTCGGGCGCCAAGGGCCCGGAATTGCCGATGCAGGTGGTGCAGCCGAAGCCGACGAGGTTGAAGCCGATGGCGTCGAGATCACCCTGCAGACCGGAGTTGCTCAGGTACTCGGCGACGACCTGGGATCCAGGGGCGAGCGAGGTCTTCACCCAGGGCTTCGGCGTGAGGCCAAGGGCGCGCGCCTTGCGGGCCACCAGGCCGGCGGCGACGAGGACGCTCGGATTGGACGTATTGGTGCAGGAGGTGATCGCGGCGAACACCACGTCGCCATGGCCGATGTCGAATGCCTTGCCCTCGACGGCAACGCGCTTGTCGAGTTCGCCGGGCTTCTTGTATTCGCCGGCCAGCGAGGTGGCGAAGCCGGACTTGATGTCGGTCAGCGATTGGCGGCCTTCGGGGCGCTTCGGCCCGGCGAGCGAAGGCACGACGGTTGACAGGTCCAGCTCGAGCGTGTCGGTGAACATCGGATCGGTGGAGGCCGCGGTCCGGTAGAGTCCCTGCGCCTTGGCATAGGCCTCGACCAGCGCAATGCGCTCTTCGGTGCGGCCGGAGAAGGTCAGGTATCTGACCGTCTCGCCGTCGACGGGGAAGAAGCCGCAGGTGGCCCCGTATTCCGGCGCCATGTTGGCAATGGTGGCGCGGTCGGCGAGCGTCAGATTGTCGAGGCCGGTACCGAAGAATTCGACGAACTTGCCGACGACGCCCTTCTTTCTGAGCATCTGAGTGACGGTCAGCACCACGTCGGTCGCCGTGACGCCCTCCTTCGGCTTGCCGGTCAGACGGAAGCCGATGACCTCCGGGATCAGCATGGAGACCGGCTGGCCGAGCATCGCGGCTTCCGCCTCGATGCCGCCGACGCCCCAGCCCAAGACGGCGAGGCCATTGACCATGGTCGTATGGCTGTCGGTCCCGACGCAGGTGTCGGGATAGGCAACGACGGTGCCGTCATCGAGCGTCTTCGACCACACCGTCTGCGCCAGATATTCGAGGTTCACCTGATGGCAGATGCCGGTGCCCGGCGGCACGACGCGGAAATTGTCGAAAGCGTTCTGGCCCCACTTCAGGAAGTTGTAGCGCTCGATGTTCTGCTCGTATTCGCGGCCGACGTTCTGGGTCAGCGCCGTGGTCGAACCGAAATAGTCGACGACCACCGAATGGTCGATGACGAGATCGACGGGAACGAGCGGGTTGATCTTCTCCGGGTCGCCGCCGAGGGTCTTCATGGCATCGCGCAGCGCGGCGAGGTCGACGACGGCCGGCACACCGGTGAAGTCCTGCATCAGCACGCGCGCCGGGCGATAGGCGATCTCGCGGTCGAGCTTGCCTTTATTGACCAGCCATTCGGCGATTGCCTTGATGTCGTCGGCGGTGACCGAGCGGCCGTCCTCGAAGCGCAACAGGTTTTCCAACAGCACCTTCAGCGAGTAGGGCAGGGCCGAGATGCTGGGAAGGCCGTGCTTCTCCGCGTCCGGCAGACTGAAGTACTCGTAGGACTTGGAACCGACGGTCAGCGTCTTGCGGGATTTGAAGCTGTCGAGAGAGGGTGTCGTCACGGTGTCGGGTCCTTCCGAAAGGGGGCTGAAGGCGGAAGGCGTCGGCCGGAGGGCTGGTGAAGGTCTCGGGCATGACCGGTCGGGCGAGTGAGGCTCCCCACCTCCGGCAGACCCGGGCAGCATCCGTACCATTACGCCTGTAAGGACAATCTTGCGACGCAATATCCCAGCCGACGACATGTAGCAATGGCTACCTCGCCCAAAGCCATGTCATTCATTGGTTGGAGGGGCGTGAGCGGATCGCCTCGGCCGTCGACTTATGGCGCGGAATGGGCAATAGAGGATCAGGCCGTCCGCGGGCTTCAAGCCGAAACACCTGCGTTCAGATCTGAGTGAGCCCCCTTGTCCACCCCGCCCATGCGCCTTGCCATCGAAAGCCTCTCCGTCGAGCGTGGCGGCCGGCTGGTCATTGCCGGGCTGACGGTGGCGGCGAAGGCCGGGACGGCGCTTGTCGTCACCGGGCCGAACGGGGCGGGCAAGTCGACGCTGATCCGCACCATCGCCGGGCTCCTCCCGCTGGCCGCCGGGTCGATCCGGCTCGAGGGCGGCGATCCTGAGCTCACCGTGGCGGAACAGTGCCACTATTTCGGCCATCAGGACGGGCTGAAAACCGCGCTGACCGTCAAGGAGAACCTTGCCTTCTGGCGGGATTTCTACGGGCGGCCGGCTCTCTCCGTTATCGAGGCGCTCGAGGTGGTCGGGCTCGAGCATCTGTCGGAGTTGCCGGCGGCCTACCTTTCGGCCGGGCAGCGGCGGCGGCTGTCGTTCGCCCGGCTGCTCATCTCGCACCGGCCGATCTGGCTGCTCGACGAGCCGACCTCGGCGCTCGACGCAGGTTCGGAGGTGCGGCTGATCGACTGCGTCAACGACCATCTCGTCTCGGGCGGCCTGGTCATTGCCGCCACCCATGCGCCGCTGACGTTCCGCGCGCGGGAAAGTCTGGCCTTGGGCCACGTCGTGGCGGAGGCGTCGCCATGAAGCCGCTTGCTGCGCTGTTCCTGCGCGAATGGCGGTTGTCGACGCGCGTCGGCGGCGGCGCGCTGATGGGGGCGCTATTCTTCCTCATCGTCGTCACGGTCATTCCTTTCGGCGTCGGGCCGGATCTGAAGCTCCTTGCCCGCATCGGCCCGGCGATCCTCTGGATCGGTGCCTTGTTGGCGACCCTTCTCTCGCTCGACCGACTATTCCAGGCAGACCGCGACGATGGTGCGCTCGATCTTCTGATGATGGGCGAGACTCCGCTGGAACTGGTGGTGGTGGTGAAATGCCTCGCCCATTGGGCGGCGACCGGCCTGCCACTGGTCATCGCCGCGCCGTTCCTGGCGGTGTTCATGAACCTCGACCCTCCGGCGATCGGGGCGACGGTCGCCACGCTCCTTGTCGGCACGCCGGCACTGACCTTTCTCGGCGCCATCGGCGCGGCGTTGACGGTATCTTTGCGGCGCGGCGGGCTGCTGTCGGCCATCCTGATCCTGCCGTTGACGACGCCGGTGCTGATCTTCGGCGTCTCAGCGACGACGGCTGCGGTCACCGAGCCGACGCCGTTTCTTGCCCCCTTTCTGATCCTGGTGGCGCTCGTGTTGTTCTCGCTGGTCGTCGGGGCCATTGCGGCGGCGCAGGCCCTCCGCCTCTCGGCCAATTGATTCGTTGCTTGCGAAGGCGCATTGCCGGGGAAGCGCCGGATCAGTAGAAGATCGTCGCCTGACCGCCTGACGGGTAAGAAGATGCCGCTGATCGACCTTGCCAATCCGACCCGCTTTTTGGGCTTCGTCGGCCGCCTCGTCCCGTGGCTGACGGCGGTGACCATCGTGCTGTTTGCCGTCGGCCTTTACGGTGCCTTCTTCCTCGCTCCCGACGACTACCAGCAGGGCGCGACGGTGAAGATCATGTTCATCCACGTGCCCTGTGCGTGGCTGTCGATGTTCGTCTACGCCACGATGGCGGCCTCCTCGCTCGGCACGCTCGTCTGGCGGCACCCGCTTGCCGATGTCTCGATGAAGGCTGCCGCGCCGATCGGGGCCGTGTTCACCTTCGTATGCCTCGCCACCGGCTCCCTGTGGGGCAAGCCGATGTGGGGCACCTGGTGGGTGTGGGACGCGCGGCTGACCTCCGTGCTCGTCCTCTTCATCATGTATCTGGGCCTGATTGCCCTGTGGCAGACGATCGAGGATCCGATCCGCGGGGCGAAGGCGGTGGCGGTGTTGACGCTGGTTGGCGCCATCAACCTGCCCATCATCAAATTCTCGGTCGATTGGTGGAACACGCTGCACCAGCCTGCCGCGGTGTTCCGGCTGGGCGGGCCGACTATCGATATCTCCATGCTGTGGCCGCTCCTCGTCACGGCGCTCGCCGCAACGTGCCTGTTCGTCACCTTGCAGCTCCTCGCCATGAAGAACGAGATCAAGCGCCGGCGCTTGCGCACGCTCCGTCTGATCGAGGCTTCGCGCCCGCATGCCGTTGCCGGAACGCCGGTGGTTGGAGCTGCGTCATGATGCTTCCGAGCCTCGGTCCGCATGCCGGCTTCATCCTTGCCGCCTACGCAGTGTTTCTTGTCGCGGTCATCGGCGTCGTTGTCTGGATCGTCCTCGACGGCCGGCAGCTCTCGCGCCAGCTCGCCGAACTCGAGGCACGCGGCATCCGCCGCCGTGGCAGTGACAAGAAACCGGACGCAGTGCCATGAGCGATGAGTTGGGACAGGTGAATCGGGAGAGCGGCGAACCGGAGCTTGATCAGGCTGAACCGGTGCGGCGGGCCGGGTTTCCCTGGCTGGTCGTTCTGCCGCTCGTGCTGTTCGCGGCCTTGGCGCTCGTTTTCTTCAAACAGCTATGGAGCGGCGAGGATCCCTCGCGCATCCCCTCGGCAATGATCGGCAAGACGGCGCCCGAATCTGCGCTTTCCCCGCTCGTCGGCCTGATGCGCGACGGCGTCCAGGTGCCCGGACTTGCCTCCGGCGACCTGAAGGCCGGAGTGACGATCGTCAACGTCTTCGCATCCTGGTGCGTGCCTTGCCGCGAGGAGCATCCAGTTCTCTTGTCGCTGGCTGCCGACCCACGCATCCGCCTGGTCGGCCTCAACTACAAGGACGAGGCGGCCAATGCCCGCCGGTTCCTTGGCGAGGGCGGCAACCCCTATGCCGCGGTCGGCATCGACCCGAATGGCCGGGCGGCAATCGACTGGGGCGTCTACGGCGTGCCGGAGACGTTCGTCGTCGCTGCCAACGGCACCATCGCCTACAAGTTCATCGGCCCGTTGAGCGAGGACAGCCTGAAATCTACGCTCATGCCGGAAGTCGAGAAGGCGCTGGCGAAGAAGTGAGAGTTCACTTCGCCCGGGCGACCAGCCGGCTGCCGGCCGTCACCGTGAAATGACCACCGAGGGTGGCGCCCGAATTGCCGCCGACCCAATAGTCGAAGGTTCCGGGTTCGAGCACGTGCTCGCCCGCCGCATTCCAGTAGGCGAGGCCTTCGGCCGGTACGCTGAGTTCGACTGACTTTTCCTCGCCGGGCGCCAGCATCACTTTCTGAAATGCCTTCAGTTCGCGCACCGGTCGGCTGCGCTCGGCAACCCGCTGGTGCGTATAGAGCTGCACCACTTCGGCGCCCTGGCGCGTGCCGGTATTGCGGACGCTGATGCGAACCGTCAGCCGATCCTCCGGCGCCAACTTGTCGGAGATGAGCTTCGGCTCGGAATAGGCAAACTCGGTATAGGAAAGCCCCCAACCGAAGGGATAGAGCGGCCCGATCCCGATATCGACGTATTTCGAGGTGTAGCGGTCGGTGGGATCGGCGGGCCGGCCGGTCGGCAGGTGATTGTAGACAATCGGCACCTGACCGGTCACGCGTGGGAAGGTCACCGGCAGTTTGCCCGAGGGCACGACGTCGCCGAACAGCACGTCGGTCAGCGCATTGCCGCCCTCGCTGCCGGGATACCACGCCAGCAGGATGGCGCCGAGCTTCGGGGCGACCGCTTCAAGCGCCATGGCGCGGCCGGTATAGAGGACGGCGGCGGTCGGCTTGCCCAGTCGGGCGATGGCGTCGATCAATTCCGCCTGATGGCCGGGAGGGGCCAGATCGGCGCGGGAGCCGCCTTCGCCGGCCATGTCGCGTGCTTCACCGATCGCCAGCACCACGTAATCAGCCCCACTTGCCGCGGTAACGGCGGCGGTAATGCCGTCGGCGTCCGCGCAGTGCCGGTCGCAGCCGGGGGCATAGACGATGTTGTAGCGATCGCCGGCGCGGGCTTTCAGCGCCTTCAACAGCGTCACCGTCTCGTCGTCGTGGGCGATGCCGGCGTCCGGACCGAGGTGGTCGGGCTGGCTGTCGGCGAGCGAGCCGACGACGGCAATGGTCCTGACGGCGTCCGGGATCGGCAGGGTGTGGTTGTCGTTCTTTAAGAGGACGAAGGTCTGCCGCGCCAGTTCGCGCGCCGCGGTCCGCGTCTCCGGCGTGTTGAGCTTCAACTCGGCCACGGCCGGATCGAGCGGGGCTTGGTCGAACAGGCCGAGCCCGGCCTTCAGCAGGAGCACGCGCCGGGTGGCCTGATCGATCAGATCCAGCGGCACCTTGCCGGTCTTCACCGCGTCGGCGAGGTGGTGCTGGTACAGCCCGGCGTCCATGTCGATGTCGACGCCAGCGAGGAAGGCCTTCACCGCCGCGTCGGCGCCGTCGGCTGCGGTACCGTGGCTGACCATCTCCTGGATCGAGTGGAGATCCGACATGATGGCGCGGTCGAAGCCCCATTCGCCTCTGAGAATATCCTTCAGCAGATGGCGGTTGGCGGTCGCTGGCACGCCGCCCAGCGCCACGTAGGCGGTCATCACCGAATCGGCGCCAGCGTCGATGCCGGCGCGGTAGGTCGGCAGATAGCGGTCGCGCAGCTCGGCTTCGGAAATGTCGATCGAATCATAGTCGCGGCCGCCGTCGACGGCGCCGTAGCCGGCGAAATGCTTCACCGTGGTGGCGAGCCCGCCGGCCTTGAACCCCTTCACGCGGGCGGCGGTGAAGGCGGAGGCGAGCACCGGATCCTCGCCGGACCCTTCGACGATGCGTCCCCAGCGCGGATCATGCGCCAGATCGGACATCGGGGCGAAGGTCAGCCCGATGCCGGAAGCGCGCGCCTCGCGGGCCGACAGTTCGGCCGAGCGGAAGGTGACGGCCGGATCGAAGCTGGCCGCATCGGCGAGCGGCACGGGGAAAATGGTGCGGTAGCCATGGATGACGTCGAGGGCGACGAGGAGAGGAATACCGAGGCGCGAATGGGCGCGCTGCAACAGGCTGGCGACGGACTCGGGCGTGGCGAAGTTCAAGACCGAGCCGATGCCGCCGGTCTCCATCGCCTGCCAATCGAGCGTCTTCTCGTTCGATGCCATCGTCAGCTGGCCGACCTTCTCCTCAAGCGTCATCTGGGCGAGAAGTGCATCGACCTTTGCCTCGATCGCATCGGCAGCGAGGGCCGGCCGGAGAAGCGCCAAGGCGGAGACGGCGGCAAGGGCAAGTAGGCGGAACGACTTCATCGGCGAGGCTCGGGCTATTCGGGTCAGGGCTGGGGGAGGCGCGACAATGGAGCGACGGTGCGGCAATTGCAATTGTCGAAGCAGGTTGGCAGTTGCCCACTTCATTTGCCTTCGACCACTACCATGCCGGAGAGCGTGGCGCGCGAGGAGCCGCCGATGAAGATCTGGAAACGGCCAGGCTCGACCACGGCTGTGCCATCGTCGAGGTGGTAGGCGAGATCGGCGACCGGCACCTTCAGTTCGACGCGCCGGCTTTCGCCCGGCGCCAATACCACTTTCGCGAATGCCTTCAGCTCCTTGATCGGCCGGCTGCGACCGGCGACGAGGTCGTGAACATAGAGCTGCACGGTCTCGGTGCCCTGATGGGTACCCACATTGGTCAGGTGGACGTCAGTGGTAATGACTCCATCGAGACCGATGCGCGGAGTGAGGATGCGAAGATCGTCATAGAGGATCCGGCCGTAGGAGAGCCCATAGCCGAAGGGGTAGAGCGGGTCGTTCTCCTCGTCGATGTATTTCGACGAATATTGATCGCCCGTGGCGGGCCGGCCGGTCGGCAGATGGGCGTAATAGATCGGGATCTGGCCGACGGCGCGCGGGAAGGTCATCGGCAGACGGCCGGAGGGGTCGACGTCGCCAAAGAGCACGTCGGCAATGGCCGCGCCCGCCTCGGTGCCGGGGAACCAAGCATAGAGGATCGCCGTAGCGTTGCGGGCGGCCCAGGTGATGGTCATCGGCCGGCCGCCGAGCACGACGAGGACAACCGGCTTGCCGGTGGCGACGAGGGACTCGAGCAGTTCCTCATAATGGCCGGGCAGGTCGAGCTTGGTGCGCGAGGCACCTTCGGCGGTGTGGTACCAGGTCTCGCCCATCACCGCGACGACGATGTCGGCGGCGGCAGCCGCGTCGACCGCAGCAGCAAAGCCAGAGGTGTCCTTGCATTCGCGGTCGCAGCCGGGGGCGAAAGTTACCGTCGTACCGTCGGGCGCGCGCGCCTTCAGCCCGGCAAGCGTGGTGACGACATCCGCCTCGCGACCGTTGGCGCCCCAGGGGCCCATGTGGTCGGACGGCGTGTCGGCCATCGAACCGACGACGGCGATCTTCTTGATCCCCGGTTTGAACGGCAGCGTATCGTTGTGGTTTTCCAGAAGCACCAACGAAGCGGCGGCGATCTCGCGCGCCGTCTTCTTGGCCGCGGGGGTCAGCAGCCGGGTGTCGGCAAGCTTGGGATCCGGATCCGGCCGGTCGAACAGGCCGAGGCGGAACTTTACCCGCAGCACGCGGCGCACGGCATCGTCAACCCGCGCCAACGGCACGCGACCGGCCTCGACCTCTTGGGCGAGATTGTCCTTGAACATGTCGCCCGCCATTTCCATGTCGAGCCCGGCGAGAATGGCCTTTCGCGCTGCTTCGGCGCCGTCGGCGGCGATACCGTGGTTCTGCAGCTCCCAGACGGAGTCCCAATCGGAGGTGACCAGGCCAGCGAAGCCCCAGTCGTGCTTCAGGATGCCGTCGAGCATCCGGGGATTCGCCGTCGCAGGGAGCCCGTTCAGCGCGTTGAAAGCCGCCATCACCGTCATGGCGCCAGCGTCGATGCCGGCCTTGAACGGCGGCAGATAAAGATCGTGGAGAAGTTCTGGCGGGATCCAGGTGGAATTGTAGTCGCGGCCGGCCTCCGCCGCGCCATAGCCGACGTAATGCTTCAGCGTGGCGATGATGCCGCCCCTGAGGAGGCCCGAGACCTCGGCGGCACTGATCTTGGAGGCGAGATAGGGATCCTCGCCCGGCCCCTCGACCACGCGGCCCCAACGCGGGTCGCGCGAGATGTCGATCATCGGCGACAGCGTCCAGTGCAGCCCGATGGCAGCGGCCTCGTAGCCGGCCCAGGCGGAGGCGATCCGGACGAGGTCGGGATCGAAGGTGGCGGCAAGGCCGATCGGCGCCGGGATCAGCGTGCGGAAGCCGTGGATGACGTTATCGGTCAAGAGGATCGGGATGCCGAGGCGGGACTGCCGCGCCGCCTTGACGATCGCCGCGTTGGCGGCGGCGTCGGGCGCGCCGGTCAGCGAACCGATGATGCCGGATCGTGCCTCTTCGAGATCGAAGGTTTGCGACCAGCCGCCCATCCGGAGTTGGCCGACCTTCTCGGCGAGCGTCATTTTGGCAAGAAGCGCGTCGATGCGCTTCTCCGTCGCCGGGTCGGGCCTGAGCGGTTCGGCCGGGTAGCTCGGAATTGCGGGATCGAGCGGAGGCAGTTCGGCGGCCCCGGCCGCGTGGGTGAGGGTCAGGGCCAAGCCGATCATCAACAGGATGCGCGTCATTCCCGCCTAAAGCCTCGCTGCTACTTAAAGGGCGACCGAAGTCGGCCTGTCTGGTAGCACGGAACCAGGGGAATGCAATGCTTCCGAGGGGGCCGGCCGGTCGCCGTCTGCCCTACCTGACGGCGTTCACGCCGAGGTAGCGGCGGTGCAGGTCGAACATGGCGGTCGCCCAGCCCTCGCTGTCCCAGACCGCCTCGCGGCCGACCGAAAACACCGACGGATCGGGCGGCAGCACGATGCCGATCACCTCGCCGCCCTCGAATTCGAGGCTGGCGCCATGGGCGGCCGCCAGCCGCTGCATCGACCGGTTGGAGGCGAGGCAGGTCATGTACATTTTAGCAATGCCGCGATTGCGGGCGGTGATGAGCGTGTGCTGCATTAGCGCCGTGCCGATGCCGCCGCCTTGCCACTCCGGCTCAACGCAGAACGCGGCTTCGGCCTCGGTCTTCCTGTCGTCGAGAATGCGGAGTTCGCCGACGCCGCGCAAAGTGCCGTCGATGAAGGTGCCGTGGATGATGGTGTCGAGGTTGAACGAGGTCTCGACGTAGCGCCCGACGAAATCGTCGCTGGCGATCATGCCGAAGCGGCGGCGGCGGGTGTCGGCATCGAGCCGCATGAGATGGTCGCGGAATTCGCCCTGGTCGTTGAGCCAGAGCTTGCGGATTTGACCGTTGTAGAGAGCAGGTCCCATTGCGGGTCTCCAAAGTCGGGCCGCCGGCGGCGTCGCGGGTCAGGGCCGCGAGCCGGTCGCTCGGCCAGAGCAGGATGCATTCAGACGGAATTGCCACGATCCGTCTGAAAGCATCCTGCTCTATGAACAATTTAGAGCGCTGATTCAGCCGTCGCATGTTTCCATGTGACAGCATCGCGCCCTAGGCGGCCGCGCACGCAAGGCAGCCGGTCAGGCGGCTCGCCAGCGCACAACGGGTTCGTCTTGTTGGGCTTTGACGGTGGTCGTTCGTCGCGCCGTGGAAATCGTCCCGGCCCTGGAGTTGTCCTACCCCGATCCCGCTGCCGATCTTCGCCCGTGGGCGAGACCGATCTGTCTCAGCCGCCGATCCCGGCCCTTCAGGATGGCCCGTGCCAGCGGCTGCGCAGGATTTCTCCGACGATTACATCTAACGCATATGATGTTTTCAATTGTGCGACGCAACATCGAAATCTCTGGGGGACCAGTTCTCCGCCGCATGGGTGCCATGCCGGGCATGCGGCCCCGTTTGTGCTCCGATCAATCGTCGGTCGACGCGTCGCAACCGCGAGGCGTCCGAAAATAGCCATCAATACGGTCGAGAAGGGCGTTCCTTCGATGCGGCAAGTGTGGCAATGGAGGCGCGGTCCGACCAGACTGGTCCGGGAATCGACGATCCTGCCGGGATCGGTTGGAGCCCTACCGGCGCGGTCGTGCGGCGCCGATTGGTGCAATCGGCCGGCCGGATGGTCGAAGCGACGGGAGATTGACGATTATGCGGCGATGGGGTGGGGCAAGCGTCTTGGTCGTGGTGGCCATTGGGCTATCGGCATGCGGGCGCCTGGGCCTCGGGGATCCGCTGGCCGGTTCGCATCAGACGACGACGTACGAGCCGTTGCCGTCGGCACCGACGACGCCGGTGACGTCCTCGGCGCTGCCGCCACCGGCGGTGAGCGCGCAGCCGCTCGAACCGGCGCAGCCGGCACCGGGCACCGCAATCGCACCGGGTGCGACGCCTCCGGGTCCGGTTGCTCCCGGCACCGCGCCGGCACCGGCGACGCCGGGCACGCAAGTTGCCGTCGCCAACGACAAGGGCCCACCGCTTGGGCGCGGTGAATTTGTCGGTGCCTGGCGCATCGCGTCGGGTGCGGACAGCTGCCAGCTGTTCGTGTCGTTGACCAGCTGGGCGGGCGGCTACCGGGCCTCGACGAAGGGCTGCAACTCGGTCGAGCTGCAGCACATTTCCGCCTGGGACATTTCCGGCCGACAGGTGTTCCTGAAGGGCGGCGACGGCGGCGTCCTGGCGACGCTGGGCTTCAGCGGGCCGGAGCGTTATGCCGGCAATACCGCGTCGAAACAGTCGATCACCCTCAGCCGCTGAGGCCGAAGGGCCGATCGAACGGCCGAAGTGCGGGACTTTCCAAAGCCGGCGGCGCTCCCGCCGGCTTTTGCTTGTCCATGATCGGCCGCTCGCAGCCTATTGCGGTTCGGCGATGACCAGCGCCCAGAATACCCGGTATTTCGAGCCCGGCACGTAGGCGGTGGCCAGGCCGATCTGCACGCCGCGCGGATCGAGCATATGGGCGTTGTTGTCCTTCAGCTCGCGCCAGCCGGAGAAGGCTTCGGCGAAGGTGCGATAGCCGGCCGAGAGATTGGCGACATAGCTCTTCGAGCGATAGCCGGAAGTGGCAAGTTCGCCGGAGAGGTTCACCTCGGTCGCCCCGAGGACCCGATCGGCCGAGGCCATGCGCTCGGCGGCCGCTTTGGCGACGCGGGCGAGCGTGTCGTTCCAGACCAGCGGGCGCAAGCCGTTGTTGCCGCGGTACTGGTTGATCATGCCGGTCGAGGAGGCGGGATCGACCGGGCGCTGCGTCTGGTCGAGCCGCTCGTAGAAGGGCGGCGCCGACACCCGGTCGGGGGTCGAGGAACAAGAGCCGAGAAGCGCGGTGGCGAATGCGGCGAGGCCGATCGAGATGAGATTGAGTTGCCGCATGTATGGATCCTCGAACGCTGGAACAGGGCGGCGATGCTGTGGCCTGCTGGTTAACAAAGTCTTGACGCCGCTCGGCGCCTGCCGGGACGCAGCCGGCCACCTGGCGATGCGGCCTGGCGCGATCGGGCTCGTCACAGCCGGGCCAGCGGATCCTTCATCGCCAGCCGGGTGAGAAGATAGTCGACTTCCGCGCGGGCGGCGGCGGTCAGGCTCGTCCCGGGTCGGCGCTGCGCGTCGCAGGCGATCAGCCCGCGGCGCATGAGGACGTATTTGCGCACGGCGAGCCCGACGCCCTGCTGCTGCTCGTAGCGCAGAAGCGGCAGATGCGCATCGAACAGATCGTGCGCGGCATCGCGCGATCCCGCCCGCTGCAGCGCCACGACCCGGGCCAGCATTTCCGGAAAGGCATAGCCGGTCATGGCGCCGTCGGCACCGCGCTCCATCTCGAAATCGAGAAATAGGCCGCCGTTGCCGGTCAGGATCGAGATCGGCCGCATCGAGCCCTCGGCCTGAAACGCCCTCAGCGTTGAGATCTTTTCCAGCCCCGGCCAGTCTTCGTGCTTCAGCATGACTGAGGACGGATTGTCCATCACGATGCGGCGGATGACGGCCGGCGTCATCTGCACCGAGAGCGTCAGTGGGTAGTCCTGGATGACGAAGGGGATGTCCGGGCCGATCGCTTCGATGGCCTGCGCATAGTAGCCGACGATCTGGTCGTCGGTCCTGAGGTGGGGTGGCGGGGCGATCATCACGCCCGAAGCACCCCGTTCCATCACCGCGTGGCTGAGCGAGCGCATCGCGGCGAACCCCGGCGCCGAGACGCCGACGATGACGGGGCGGTCGCCGAATCCTTCGATGAAGCGCTGGGCGATCAGGATCGCCTCTTCCGGTTCCAGTTTCGGCGCCTCGCCCATGATGCCCAGCACCGTGACCCCGGTCGCCCCCGCCTTAAGGTAACCCTCGATCAGGGTGTCGAGCGAGGCCTCGTCGAGCCGCCCGTCGGGGAAGAACGGCGTCGGAGCGATGGGGTAGAGGCCGGCGGCTGAAGGAGAGAGGCGCATGGTTGGGGTCTCGGGCGGGGATCGGTGGCTGCCGTTGAACCCCCGGTGGGCGGATGCGTCAAGGGGAGGTCGCCCAGCGCCGGTGCTGAAGCGGCCGGCACCGTCTGCAGACGGCCGCGGCGCAGCGTCAGCGGGAATTCGCCCGGGAATGTGGAAAGCTACGCTTCCAAGTGGCCGGCAGGGATGCCACCCTTGCCGCTCAGTCGCGCCATCGCCCGCCGGACACTTTGCCGATCCGGCCGGCGATGGGCACCTCGTTCCCCTCCGCTGCCGGAGATCGTCCGTTGCTTCACGCCTTCGAAGATATCGTCGCCTACGCCACCCAGCTGCTTGCCCACGCCGGGCTTGATGGCGACAAGCCGCGGGTCATCGCCGAGCGGCTCGCTCTCGCCGACGCGATGGGACATACGACCCATGGTTTGGCGCTGCTCGCTCCGTATCTCGCCGAGATCGAGAAGGGATCGATGTCGCGGGCCGGCGATCCCGAGGTGGTCGTCGACCGCCCCGCCGCGATCGTCTGGGACGGCAGACGCCTGCCCGGAGTCTGGCTGACGGCCAAGGCGATGGAACTGGCCATCGAACGGGCGAAGGTGTTTGGCACCTGCACCATCGCCGTTCGCCGCAGCCACCACATCGCCTGTCTTGCCGCCTATCTGCCGATCGCCCTGGAAGCCGGCATGATGGCGGTTGTCGCCTGTTCTGATCCGGCGATCACCCATGTTGCGCCATATGGCGGGAAGAAGGCTGTTTTCACGCCGGATCCGGTCGCCGTTGGCATACCGACCGATGGCGATCCGGTGCTGATCGACATTTCTGCCTCGATCACCACGGCCGGCCGCTGCGGCCGCGCTCTGGCGGCCGGAGAACGGCTCCCCGGTCTGTGGGCGATCGACGCCGATGGCCAGGCGACCGACGATCCCTCGATCCTGGCGAGTGAGCCGCGCGGCGCGCTGTTGCCGACGGGCGGCATCGACCATGGTCACAAGGGTTATGCCCTGGCACTGTGGATCGAGGCGTTGACCCAAGGCCTGTCCGGATGGGGCCGCGCCGACGCACCGATCGGCTGGAGCGGCGCCGTGTTCGTCCAGGTCTTCGATCCAGCCCTGTTCGCCGGCGCCGACGAATTCCGTCGCCAGACTGGTTGGCTCGCGGAAGCGTGCCGCACGTCGCCGCCGATCGATCCGGCGCGACCGGTTCGCCTGCCGGGGGCGTGGGCGCTGGCCGGCATCGCGCGGGCAAAGAACGAGGGACTGGCCTTGCAGCCCGGCATCGTCCAGAGCTTGCTGCCCTGGGCGGAGAAGTGGGGTCTTCCGCCGCTGGCGGATTGAACCCGAACACGAGCCAAGCAGAGACGGTCCCCGGGGCAACCCGGGGGCAGCGCGGCGATGCGCGACAGCTTGTTGCGATGATTGGAAAATTGGAGCGGGCGAAGGGATTCGAACCCTCGACCCCAACCTTGGCAAGGTTGTGCTCTACCCCTGAGCTACACCCGCATCCGTTTTCGTCGGTCAGCGGACAAGCCGCCGATGGCGATGGGTAGGCCCGGCAGGCCGGGCGGGCGTCTCTATGCACCAAGCGATCGGACTTTGCAACACCGCGATGACGGAATTTTCGTCGCGGCGTTCGCAGTGTGGCACTGCGTCAGCAAAGGCGCCGGATTGCCGCCCCGCCCTATCCCGGCGGTGTCGCGCGGACGTCGCGACGGATGGCGGACGGGCGCGCATCTGCCTGTTCTGTCGGCGGCCTCGGCCGCAGGCATCGGCAACGGCGGCCAATCCGCCCAGTTCTTCGGCAATCCCTGCCGTTGTTGCGGGCTTTCCTCGGGGCTGCCCAAGCATTAGGCTTGTGGCGGGCAAGCCCGGATGCCGCGAGGATGCGTGGCCATCGGGGCGTTGCGACGCGCAACGGGCGCTTCGATGTTCCGGATCGGCGACGGCGACGATGTTCGCCGCTGCGGCATGCGGGACATCGCGGGTCGGTTCGACAACATGACCGGTGATCCTTGGCCATTCTGACCGCTCTCCACCACGTCACCAGCTACACCTATGACCGGCCGATCCATCTCGGCCCACAGGTGATCCGCCTGAGGCCAGCGCCGCATGCGCGAACGCCGGTCAGGAGCTATTCGCTGACGGTCCTGCCCGAGCCACATTTCGTCAACTGGCAGCAGGACCCGCACGGCAACTGGCTGGCCCGCTATGTCTTCCCCGAGAAGACCACCGAATTCCGCATCACCGTCGATCTGGTGGCCGAACTGTCGGTGTTCAACCCGTTCGACTTCTTCGTCGAAACCTACGCCACCGATTTCCCCTTCGCCTATACGCCCGAACTGGCCGTCGAACTGGCGCGCTATCTCGTTATCGAGCCGTCGACGCCGCTGCTCGACGCATTCCTCGCCACCGTTTCGCGCGACAAGACGCCGATCGTCGACTTCCTGGTCGAGATCAATCAGCGGCTCAGCCAGCACATCCGCTACGTGATCCGCATGGAACCGGGGGTGCAGGCGCCGGAGGAGACGCTGACGTCGCGCTCGGGCTCGTGCCGCGACACCGGCTGGCTGCTCGTCCAACTGATGCGCCGGCTCGGGCTCGCCGCCCGCTTCGTCTCCGGCTACCTGATCCAGCTGAAGCCGGACGTAAAGGCGCTCGACGGGCCGTCCGGCACCGACCACGATTTCACCGATCTGCACGCGTGGTGCGAGGTCTATATTCCGGGAGCCGGCTGGGTCGGCCTCGATCCGACCTCCGGACTGTTCGCCGGCGAGGGCCACATTCCGCTGGCCGGCACGCCGCACTATTCCTCAGCCGCGCCGATCACCGGTCTGGTCGAGCCGGCGGAGGTGCATTTCGACTTCTCGATGAAAGTGACGCGCATCGCCGAGGCGCCACGGGTCACGCTGCCGTTTTCGGATGACTCCTGGAACGCGCTCGACGGCCTCGGCCGCAAGGTCGATGCCGACCTCAAGGCCGGAGACGTTCGCCTCACCATGGGCGGCGAACCGACCTTCGTGTCGATCGACGACTATCAGACGGCCGAATGGAATACCGCCGCGGTCGGGCCAACCAAGCGGGTGCGCGCCGACGATCTGATCCGGCGCTTGCGCGACCGCTTCGCGCCGGGAGGGCTCCTCCACTACGGCCAGGGCAAATGGTATCCGGGCGAAAGCCTGCCGCGCTGGGCCTTCGGGCTCTACTGGCGCAAGGACGGCAAGCCGATCTGGCGGGATCCGAAGCTGATCGCCCGGGAAGACGGCCGTCGCGACGCGGCCGAGGCCGACCCGGAAGTGGTGGCGCGTGGCATTGCCGAACGGCTCGATATCGGCGGGGATTATGTCATCCCGGCCTACGAGGATCCGGCAGTCTGGATGGTGAAAGAGGCCGAGCTGCCGGTCAACGTCGACCCGTCGAACTCGATGCTCGCCGATGCCGAGGAACGCCACCGCATCGCTCGCGTGTTCGATCGCACTCTGGTAAAGCCGACCGGCCACGTGCTGCCCGTGCAGCGCTGGAACGGCGCCGCCGGCTCCGGCTGGTATTCCGAACGCTGGCGCCTCAAGCGCGAGAAGCTGTTCCTCATTCCCGGCGATTCGTCGATCGGCTACCGTCTGCCGATGGGGTCTCTCCCCCACATTCCGCCGTCGCGCTATCCCTATACCAACGAACGCGATCCCTTCGCCGAACGCGGCCCGCTACCCGATCCCGACGCATTGGCACTTGCCTACAGGCGCGTCGAGCCGGTGCAACAGCTGACGCAGCGCTGGGTGGAGGAGATCGGGGCCGACCAGGTGCGCACGGCGCTGACGGTCGAGCTCCGCGACGGCGTGGTGCATGTGTTCATGCCGCCGCTGGAGGTGCTTGACGACTATCTCGAGCTCATCGCCGCCATCGAGGCGACGGCCGACGCGACGTTGACGCCCGTCCACGTCGAGGGCTATCCGCCGCCGTGGGATCCCCGGCTCGGCGTCATCAAGGTCACTCCCGATCCCGGCGTCATCGAGGTCAACGTGCAGCCGGCCGCGAATTGGGACGAGTGCGTCGACATCACCATGGGCCTTTATGAGGAGGCGCGGCTCTCCCGCCTCGGCACCGAGAAATTCATGGTCGACGGCCGCCATACCGGTACCGGCGGCGGCAACCATGTCGTCGTCGGCGCGGCCTGGCCGATCGACAGCCCGTTCCTCCGACGTCCGGACCTGCTGAAGAGCCTCGTCGTCTACTGGCAGCGGCATCCCTCGCTGTCCTACCTGTTCTCGGGCATGTTCATCGGTCCGACCAGCCAGGCGCCACGCATCGACGAGGCGCGGCACGATGCGCTCTACGAAATGGAAATCGCCATGGCCAACGTGCCGAACCCCGCCACGGGGTTCGTGGCGCCGTTGCCGTGGATGACCGACCGGCTGTTCCGCAACCTCCTTGTCGACGTCTCCGGCAATACCCACCGGACCGAGATCTGCATCGACAAGCTGTTTTCGCCGGACGGTCCGACGGGGCGGCTGGGGCTGGTCGAGTTCCGCTCCTTCGAGATGCCGCCCGACCCGCGCATGAGTCTGGCGCAGCAACTGCTGCTCAGGGCGGTCATCGCGCTCGCCTGGCGACGGCCGATCGACGGACCGTTGGTGCGCTGGGGCACGGCGCTGCACGATCGCTTCATGCTGGAGCATTTCGTCTGGCAGGACTTTCTCGACGTCATCGCCGATCTGCAGGCAGCGGGCTACGGCTTCGATTCCGAGTGGTTCACGGCGCAGCGCGAATTCCGCTTCCCGTTTGCCGGGGCGGTCGAGCGTTCGGGCGTCACGCTCGAACTCAGGCAAGCGCTCGAACCCTGGCACGTGACGGGCGAGGAGGGCGCTCCTGGCGGCACGGTGCGCTACGTCGATTCCTCGGTGGAGCGGCTGCAGGTGAAAGCCTCTGGGCTCGTCCAGGGCCGCCACGTGGTTGCCTGCAATGGCCGTCGGGTGCCGCTCGCCTCGACCGGTCGCAGCGGCGAGGCGGTGGCCGGCGTCCGCTTCAAGGCTTGGCAACCGGCCTCGGGCATCCATCCGCTGCTGCCGGCGCAGGCGCCACTGACCTTCGACATTCTCGACACCTGGACCGGACGCTCGCTCGGCGGCTGCGTTTATCACGTGGCGCATCCCGGCGGGCGCAACTATGAGACCTTCCCGGTCAATTCCTACGAGGCCGAGGCGCGCCGCCTCGCTCGCTTCTCCAACCATGGGCACACACCCGGCTTCTTCACTCCGGCCGCCGAGGAGCGTTCCAACGAGTTCCCGCTGACGCTCGATCTGCGCCGGCCGGCCCATCTGGCTTGATCGCAGCCCGGGATTCCCGCACGATGGGATCTTGGTCAGGAATAGGGGTAGTGACGCGTGACGCCGACGGATCAGCTCGAATTCGAGATGCGGTTCGACGGCAGTGTCCGACCCGATCTCGTGCCGCTCATCGCTGGCTACAGGCCGCAGTCGGGGGTCTACGACGAACTCGTCGACGCCTCTGGGCGCATGCGGCCGCATTGGGAGCCGCTGATCGGCCAGATCGCTGAGTACGGTCCGGAGGCGACGGCACGCATCTTCGAGGCTGCCGACCGGCACCTCAGGGATGCCGGCGTTGTCTATCGCGTCTATGACGGGCCTGGCGGCGCTGAACGGCCGTGGCCGCTGTCGCATCTGCCGCTCGTCATGCCGCTCGGCGAATGGAACGGTCTGGCCTCCGGCATCATCCAGCGTGCACGCCTCTACGAAGCGCTTCTCGGCGATCTCTACAGCGAGGCGAGCGTCGTCAAGGAGGGGCTGTTACCGGCGGCGCTGGTTGCCGGCAACCGCGAGTACCTGAGGCCGCTCATCGGTGTGAGACCGACCGGCGGAGCCCATCTCCACCTCTATGCCGCCGACGTCAGCCGTGGTCCGGATGGGCGCTGGTGGGTGCTGAACGACCGCACCCAGGCGCCATCGGGCCTCGGCTACGCGATCGAGAACCGCATCGCCCTATCCCGGGCATTGCCCGATCTGTTTCGCGGCCTGAACGTCGACAGGCTGGCGGCCTTCTACCAGCATTTCCGCGCCTCGCTGGCGCAACTGTCCGGCCGACCGGATCCGCGCATCGCGGTGTTGACCCCCGGGCCGCTCAACGAGACCTATTTCGAGCATGCCTATCTTGCCCGCTCGATGGGCTTTCTCCTGGTCGAGGGCGGCGATCTCACCGTGCATCGCGATGCCGTCTATGTGCGCACCGTCGACGGGGCGCAGCGGATCGATGCCATCGTCCGGCGCATCGACGCCGATTTCGCCGACCCGCTCGAACTCAACACTGCCTCGCGTCTCGGCGTGCCCGGGCTGATCGAGGCGATCCGGGCCGGCAACGTCATTCTGGCCAACGCGCTCGGTTCGGGCGTGGCGGAGGCGCCGGCGCTCGGCGCCTATCTGCCGGGGCTCGCCCGACGGCTGATCGGCGAGGAGTTGCGGCTACCCAATCTCGCCACATGGTGGTGCGGCGATCCGGCGGTCCGGGCTGAAGTCATCGCGCACTTGAGCGAACTGGCCGTGCTGCCCGCCTTCGGCCGCACCCTGTCGAACGGTCAGATGGAACATTCGGGCGTCGTCGGCGCCGGGCTTTCCTCGCCCGAACGCCTGCGGTTGATCGCCATGCTGGAGACACGCGGGCTCGACTTTGTCGGCCAGATGCCGGCGAAACTCGCCACCACGCCGGTCTACGAACGCGGCCGGCTGCAGCCGCGGCCCTATGCGCTGCGCGTGTTTGCCGCGCGGGGACCGAGCGGCTGGACCGTTCTGCCCGGTGGGCTCTGCCGTATTTCCGAACGGCCTGACGCACGGCAACTGTCGATGCAGCGCGGCGGACGCTCGGCCGACGTCTGGGTCACCTGCGACCGGCCGCCCGACATGTCGATCCTGGTGCCGAACCCGGAGGACGTCGAGGTCAGCCGCGAAACAAGCCCGCTGCCGAGCCGGGCGGCGGACAACCTGTTCTGGCTCGGGCGCTATCTCGAACGCGCCGACGCCATCCTGCGTCTGGTGCGTGGTCTCGTCGGCTGGGGGAGCGAATCCGGCCCGAGCGACGATGAGGAGGCGCCCTCCGAGCGGCTGTCTGGAATCCTCGCCTCCTGGGGCGCGATTCCGTTCGCCACCACCGAGCCGCGGGAAGCGGCGGCCGAGGCGCTCGGGTCCGAATTGGTCGGCGCCATGCCGGTGGTGCTCGGTCAGGCCTATCGCACCGCTTCGGCCGTGCGTGACCGGTTGTCGCCCGATGCCTGGCGGGCGCTCGGCGAATTGGCGGCACGTTTCCCGCCGGCCCGACCGGGCGCCGGGCGCGACGAGACCGTCGGGGTGGGCCGGACGGCGGACATGTCGACGCGGATCGAAGCGGCCCTGAGCGCCATTTCGGCACTCGCCGGTCTGGCGCACGAGAACATGAACCGCGCCGGCGGTTGGCGCTTTCTCGATCTCGGCACGCGGGTCGAGCGGGCGATCGCGGTGGCGCGCTTTGCCCGCCGGATGGCACAGCCCTCTTCCGAGCCGAGCCTCGTCCTTTCCTCGCTCGACCGCCTCCTTGACATGACCGATGCGCAGACGGCCTATCGCGCCCGCTATCTCACCGGTCCGGCGCTGCGCCCCGTCCTCGATCTGGTGCTGCTCGATGCCTCGCATCCGCGTTCGGTGGCCTTCCAGGTCGAACGCATCGTCGGCCATCTCGACAAGCTCGGCGAACGCGGTCCGCAGGCCCACCCCGATGTGGCGCGGACACGGTCGCATCGGCTGTGCGAGCGGCTGCGCCGGATCGACGTCTCCAGGCTCGGCGAGGAGGCGATTGTCGAGACCGAGGCGGCCCTGATGGCGATCTCGGACGCGATCACCGAGCGCTATCTTGCCGGGCCGCCGCCGGCGGAGGATTGACGTCGCGACCGGCGGCTATCACTTTCTCCAGTCTCGACCTTTTTGGAAGCCGCAAGCGCCTATGGCCCGCGCAACGACATACGAGATCCGCCATCTGACCGCCTACGAATATCGTATGGCGGTTCCGTTCGCGCGCTGCGTCTTGCGGCTGACGCCGATCGATCGGGCGGGTCAGATCGTGCGCTCTGCCGAGCTCGAACTCGACCCGGTGCCGGAGGAATGCCAGGACGGGACCGACGACTTCGGCAACCGCATCACCCGCATTGCCTTCCACCGGCCGCACACGCGGCTGAACATCCGCTCGTTCGCCCGGGTGGAGGTGGTCGAGATCGATGCCGATGCCGTGGTCGGGGCGATGGTGGCGCGGTCGCCCAATTGGGAGCGGATTCGCGATCTGGCGCTGGCCGGGCGTGATATCCGCGGGCTGGCTCCCGTCGGCTTCCTGTTTTCGAGCCGTCTCGTCGTGCTCGCCGATCCGATCCTCACCTACGCGGCACGGTCGTTCGAGCCGGGGCGGACGGTGGTGGCGGCAGCCATCGACCTGACCCGCCGCATCCGTCGCGACTTCGTCTACGACCCCTCGGCGACCAACGTGACGACGCCGGTGCAGCAGGCGTTCGAGGCGAGGCGCGGCGTCTGCCAGGACTTCGCCCATGTGATGATCGCGGGCCTCAGGGCCCTCGGCATCCCCGCCGCCTATGTCAGCGGCTACCTCAGAACCGTGCCGCCGCCCGGCCAGCGGCGCCTCGAAGGCGCAGACGCGATGCATGCCTGGGTGTCGGTGTGGTGCGGACCGGAGATCGGCTGGATCGGTCTCGATCCGACCAACGGCATCGCCGCCGGATCGAGCCATGTGGTGCTCGCTATCGGGCGCGACTACTCCGATGTCTCGCCCGTCGACGGCGTGGTGCTGACCGCCGGCGAGCAGGGGCTTTCCGTCGCGGTCGACGTGGTGGAAATGCCGGCCGCCGCCGAGACCGGCGATGAGAGCATGGCCGATTAGGCATGATAACGATGCTGTGCCATTGCATGGGGTTGCCTGCGACACCACCTCAGACAGGCAATCTTCGGGCGCCTCGGGCGGCGTCCGGCCGCGATCGGACACTCGGTCGGCGGTTGGCAGTCGAGGTGAAGTGTATCCATGTTGACGGACGCGTTTGCCACCGAGGGCTTTGCCGACCTCGTGGCACTGGCGAAGGTCGTGTTCATCGACGTCGTACTCGCCGGTGACAATGCGGTGGTGGTCGGGATGGCCGCCGCCGGTGTACCGCACGCATTGCGCGGCCGCGTCATCTTCTGGGGCATTGCCGGAGCGGTGGTGCTGCGGATCATCCTGGCGATATGCGCCACCCATCTCCTTGCTCTTATCGGTCTGACGTTCGCTGGCGGCATCCTCCTGCTCTGGGTGTGCTGGAAGATGTACCGCGAGATCCGCGAAGTCCGGGTTCTCGTGCAGCGGATCGCTTCGGGGCCACAGCCTCTGCCCTGCGTGGAGATGGCGCCGAAAAGCTTCCGCCAGGCCATCATCCAGATCGTCGTCGCCGATGTGTCGATGTCGCTCGACAACGTGCTGGCGGTCGCCGGCGCTGCGCGCGAGCATATCGCCGTGCTGGTCCTCGGGCTTATCCTGTCGGTCGGGCTGATGGGATCGGCCGCCTCGGTCATCGCCAACGTGCTGCACCGTTATCGCTGGCTGATGAAAGTGGGCCTTCTCGTCGTCTTCGTCGTGGCGATGGAGATGATCTGGCGCGGCAGCCAGGAGATCGCCTGCTCGGGCTTCGGCTCCACGATGTGCCGACACGGGTTGATCGATTATCATGCCGTGAAAGCGATGCTGGGCTGAGGCGCGTGGTTGGCGCCCGACCTGCGCTGGGCCAGCGACGATTTTCGGCTGGAAATCGGGCAGCTTAGGCCATAGAAATTCCCTTCTCCAGATCGGCGGCCCGCCGGGCACCGGTCCTCGCGATCAAGCAGCGAATGTGGGAAACGCCAAAGATGGGCGGAGCCATCTATCCCAATCTCGACGGAAAGGTCGTCCTCGTGACCGGCGGCGGTTCGGGCATCGGCGCCTCGATCGTGCGCCATTTCGCCCGGCAGAAGGCCAAGGTCGGTTTCCTGGATATCGCGCGGACGCCGTCGGAGGCACTCGTCGACGAACTCGCGGCAACCGGTGCCGAAGTGGCGTTCCAGGAGACCGACCTGACCGACACCGCTTCGTTGCGCGACTCCGTCCAGGCGATCCGCAGCAAATTCGGCCCGATCGGCGTCCTCATCAACAACGCCGGCCATGATGAGCGCCACCGCATCGAAGATGTGACGCCCGAATTCTGGGACGAGCGCATGGCGGTCAACCTCAAGCACCAGTTCTTCGCCGCACAGGCAGTCGTCCCCGACATGAAAGCCGCTGGCGGCGGTTCGATCGTCAATCTCGGCTCGATCAGCTGGCTTCTCGGCATGGGCGGTCTCGTTGCCTATGCAACGGCCAAGGCCGGCGTACTCGGCATGACCAAGGCGCTTGCTCGCGATTTCGGACCCTTCAACATCCGCGTCAACGCTATCGCCCCGGGCTGGATCATGACCGAGCGACAGCTCGGCAAATGGGTGACGCCGGAGGCGATCGCCGATGCCCTGAACCGGCAATGCCTGAAACGCCGCATGGTGCCGGCGGACATCGCCAAGATGGCGGTGTTCCTGGCGTCGGAGGAGGCGAGCGGCTGCACCGCCCAGCAGTATATTGTCGATTGTGGCTGGGTGTAGCTCGGCCGGCGGACGCAGCGATGCCGACCGCGACCGGCGCCCATGTCGTTTCGGGAAAACCCCTTCCGCCCAATTCCTGATATGGATGGCCGGTCGAGACTCCCGGTCCCTGAGCGGCCAACGTCAATAGCCGAGGATCCCCAGAGCCATGCCTGAAGCGTTCCACAATTTCATCGCCGGCGAATGGGTCGGCGCCGACGAGGCGCACGCCGACGTCAATCCGTCCAACACCAATGACGTCATCGGCCTCTTCCCGCGCGCGTCCGTCGCCGATGCCGAACGTGCCATCCAGGCGGCCAAGGCGGCCTTCCCCGTCTGGAGCCGCTCGACGGCGCAGGAGCGCTACGATGTCCTGAAGAAGATCTCCGACGAGATCCTGGCCCGGCGCGAGGAACTCGGTCGGATCCTGTCGCGCGAAGAGGGCAAGACGCTCGCCGAAGGCATCGGCGAGACGGTTCGCGCCGGGCAGATATTTGCGTTTTTTGCGGGCGAAGCGCTGCGGCTCGCCGGTGAGTCGGTGGCTTCCGTCCGGCCGGGCGTCGGCATTGAGGTGACGCGGGAGGCGATCGGCGTCGTCGGCCTGATCTGTCCGTGGAACTTCCCCGTCGCCATCCCTGCCTGGAAGATCGCCCCGGCCCTCGTCTACGGCAATACGGTGGTGATCAAGCCGGCGGAACTGGTGCCGAACACCGCACGGGCGCTCGCCGAGATCATCTCGCGGGCGGGCTTGCCGGCAGGCGCCTTCAATCTTGTCAACGGCCCCGGCTCTGTCGTCGGCGAAGCGCTGCTGAAGAGCCGCGACGTCGCGGCGATCTCGTTTACCGGTTCGGTCGGCACCGGACGGCGCGTGGCGCTTGCCGCGGTGTCGTCGAACCCGATGAAGAAGGTGCAGCTGGAGATGGGCGGCAAGAATCCGCTGGTCGTCGTCGACGACGCGGACTTGAAGATCGCGGTCGAATGCGCGGCGAACGGCGCCTTCTTCTCCACCGGCCAGCGCTGCACCGCGTCGTCGCGGCTGATCGTCACCGAAGGCATCCACGACCGCTTCGTCGCGGCGTTGACCGAGCGGCTGAAGGGCCTCGTCGTCGACGACGCCATGAAGTCCGGCACCCACATCGGCCCGGTGGTCGACGGCAAGCAACTCGAACAGGACCTGAAGTACATCGAGACCGGCAAGGCCGAAGGCGGCCGGCTGGTGTTCGGCGGCGAACTGCTGAAGCGCGACACGCCCGGTTTCTACCTGTCGCCGGCGCTGTTCACCGAGGTGCCGAATTCCGCCACCATCGCGCGTGAGGAGATCTTCGGTCCGGTCGCCAGCGTTACGCGGGTGAAGGACTACGACGAGGCATTGGCCATTGCCAATGACACGGAATTCGGCCTCTCGGCCGGCATCTGCACGACGAGCCTCAAGTACGCCACGCACTTCCGCCGCAATGTCGAGGCCGGCATGGTGATGGTCAATCTGGCAACCGCCGGGGTCGACTACCACGTGCCGTTTGGCGGCCGGAAGGGATCGTCGTACGGGCCGCGCGAACAGGGGGCCTACGCCAAGGAGTTCTACACGACGGTGAAGACGGCCTACACGCTCGCCTGACCACTTCGGCCGCCCCGACCGGGTTTGCGACTAAAGGTGGGGCCGGGCGTTCGTGCCAATTGGCACCGCATCGAATGGGGCGCCGGCGGACGAAACCGGCGCCTTGCCCGAGTTCCCGTTCGGGCGTCCGTCCCGGTGCATCGGCACGGTGTCGCATCTCGGCGCGTGGGCGATATTTTGCCAGCCGGCGCCATGTCGCGGCCGCAAGATGTTTTGGCCATCGCATAATCCGTAGTCGATCTGATTTTGGCCAGATTAATCTCCTCTAATATTGCAATGCGGCATTGAGATCGGACCATGCGGATGGAGACAGACATGACCTATAAGCGCCTCACGCTCCCCTTGTTCCTCATCCAGGAGCAGCGCCGCCTCGGCGGAACCGGCGTGTTCACGGCGCTGATGACCGATCTATGCACGACCTGCAAGACGATCTCGAACGAAGTCAATCGCGGGGCCATGGCCGGCACGATGGGTTACGCCGGCTCTCGCAACGTTCAGGGCGAGGACCAGAAGGAACTCGACGTCCTGGCCAACGACATATTCCTCTACATGACTGATCAGGGCGGCAACTGGGCCGGCATGGTCTCGGAAGAGCTCGAGGATGTGCATGTGTCCGTCGAATCGGACGGGCGTTACCTGCTGCTGTTCGATCCGCTCGACGGCTCCTCGAACATCGACGTCAATATCGCCGTTGGCAGCATCTTCTCGATTCTGCGGCTTCCCGAGGGCATGACCCCTTCAAAGGAAGCGGCCTTTCTGCAGCCGGGGGTCCGACAAGTGGCGGCGGGCTACACGTTGTACGGCTCCTCGACGATGATGGTGTTCACCTCCGGCCACGGCGTCAACGGATTCACCCTCGACCACAACATCGGGGTTTTCGTTCTGACCCACCCCAATATCCGCATTCCCGATGTCGGCAGCGAATACGCCATCAACTCGTCGCGCCGGCGCTTCTGGGATGAGCCGACCCGGCGATACGTCGACGAATGCGCCGAAGGCAAGACGGGTCCGCGCGGGCGGGATTTCAGCATGCGGTGGGTCGGCTCGATGGCAGCCGAAGTGCACCGCATCCTGCTCAAGGGTGGCACGTTCCTCTATCCGACCGACAGCGAGAACATTGCCAAAGGCGGCAAGCTGCGTCTGCTCTATGAAGCCAATCCAATGGCTTTCGTCGTCGAACAGGCCGGCGGCATGGCGACGAACGGCCGGCAGCGGATCATGGAGATCGAGCCCAAAAGGCTGCACGAACGGACGGGCGTCATTCTTGGGTCGAAATCCGAGGTCGAACGCGTGTCGCAGTACTATCAGCAGTGCGACGCCGAGCCGCCGGCGGTTGCTGTCTGACGAGCGACATGGGCGTCGGGTGACGAGCGCCTGACCCGGCGAGACCTTGGGTCGGTGTGGTTGGTTTGGCAAACCGGCGGCGTGGATCTGTCCCGACAGCGAACTGCCGCGATTCCCTTGGGGGCGTTGTTGAGGGCTCCGTTCCGGCGGGGGCATCTCGCAGCTGCGCCCCATGTCGCACCGACGTCGCTTGGTGGCTAGTCAGTTGTCAAAATGCGACGGAATCGGTCGCTGCCGGCGCAGTAGTTCTTCGAATTACTGGATTACAGGCGACACGAGATGTCGCAATCGCGTCACAAGTCCGTGCTTAGTCAGAAATCCGATTTGCCCGGACCGAATCAGCAGAGCATGCATTGCTCGGACCGGGCCTTCGGCTGGTATCAACGCCTCGGACCCGGACGCTCACCCATGAAGAACCAACTGCTCGAAGATGCCGTGCACGCCAATGCGTTGACGACCCGGCAGGGACTCCTTGAGCGGTTGTTCACGCTGGCTTTTTCCGGCCTTGTCTATCCGCAGATCTGGGAGGATCCGGAAGTCGACATGGCGGCCTTGGAGCTCGGGCCGGGCAAGCGCGTCGTCACTATCGCGTCCGGCGGCTGCAACGTCATGAGTTACCTGACGGCCTCGCCCGACCGCATCTACGCCGTCGATCTCAATCCGGCGCATGTGGCGCTGTTGAAGCTGAAGCTCGCCGCGATCCGTCACCTTCCCGACTACGAGGCCTTCTTCCACTTCTTCGGCCATGCCGATGAGAAGGCCAACACCATCGCCTACGACCGCTACATTCGCGACCATCTCGACCCGGTGACGCTCTCCTACTGGGAGACCAAGCGTTTCGGCACGGGACGGCGGATCAATCTGTTCGCCCGTAACGTCTACCGCTTCGGGCTGTTAGGCCGCTTCATCGGCACGGTGCATGTCTTGGCCCGGGCCTACGGCAAGAACCCCCGGCGCATGCTCACGGCCAAGAGCCTGGAAGACCAGCGCCGGCTGTTCGAAGAGACTTTGGCGCCGGTGTTCGAGACCAAGCTGGTGCGCTGGCTCTGCCGCATGCCGGTATCGCTCTACGGGCTCGGCATTCCGCCGGCGCAATACGCCTACCTCTCGGCCCAGGCCGGCGGCAATGTCGCCGGTTTGCTGCGCCAGCGGCTGGAGCGGCTCGCCTGCGATTTCCCGATGGAAGACAACTATTTCGCCTGGCAGGCGTTTGGCCGCGGCTATGATCGGCAGGATCGGGTCGCGGTGCCGCGCTACCTCTCGCCGCGCTACTACGAGACGGTCAAGGCTAATGCCGACCGGGTCGAGGTTGAGCACGCGTCGTTCACCGAGCGGCTCGAGCGCGAGGCGGATGCCAGCCTCGACGGCTATGTGCTGCTCGATGCACAGGACTGGATGTCGGCGGACCAGTCGACCGAACTCTGGCGCGGCATCACGCGCACGGCGAAGCCCGGTGCCCGCGTGATCTTCCGCACCGCCGGCGACGACAGCCACCTGGAAGACACACTGCCCGCCGAAATCCGCCAGCGCTGGTCGTACGATCGCGACGCCTGCCGCGCCTATGTCGCCAAGGATCGCTCGTCGATCTACGGCGGGTTCCACCTCTACGAGTTCCAGGGCTGAGCCGTGCCGATGGCCGAGACGAGCCTTGCCGCGCCACAAGCCGCCGCCATGGACCGGATGTACCGCTACACCCGGCACATCTACGATCTGACCCGCAAGCCCTACCTGCTCGGTCGCGACCGTTTGATCGAGCGGCTCGATCTCGACGCTGGCGGGAGCGTGCTGGAGATGGGCTGCGGCACCGGGCGCAACCTGATTGCCTTGGCGCGCCGCTACCCCAAGGCCGAACTTTACGGCTTCGACATTTCCGAGGAGATGCTGAAAACGGCGCGCGCCAACGTTGCCCGCGCCGGGCTCTCCGATCGCATCCGGCTCGTCCAAGGCGATGCCACCGGCTTCGACGCGGAAGCGGCTTTCGGTATCGCCCGGTTCGACCGGGTCTACTACTCCTATGCCTTGTCGATGATCCCGCCGTGGCGGCAGGCGCTCGGACACGGGCTGACGCTGACCGCAACGGGCGGTCTCTACGGCGTCGTCGATTTCGGCTTCTGCGAGGGATTGCCAAGCATCGCCCGCGCGTGCCTGCACGGCTGGCTGAAGTTGTTTCACGTGCAACCTCGCGCCGCCCTTGAGGCGGAATTGGCGGCCCTCGCCGCCGAGCACGGCCGGGGCCTCATCTTCGAGCGGCCGTTTGGCGGCTATGCGCAGTTGGCGGTTCTGCGCTGACGGCGGCGAGCCGCCCGCTCTACGGCAGCGGGGCCGGCGGCGATTTGGCCGCCATACCCAGCGCGTCACCGAAGCGGCGGATCGGATGGGATCCGCGCCGGCGCAGCTTGTCCAACAACAGATAGATCACCGGCGTCGTATAGAGCGTCAGCAATTGGCTGAGCGCCAGACCACCGACGATGGTGATCCCCAGGGGGCGGCGCAGTTCG
>JARLIT010000383.1 GCA_031291575.1 Ancalomicrobiaceae bacterium | reverse complement strand
CTCAGATCACTTCTCGGCCGCCTCGGTGCGGGCGCGATCCTCGGCACCCTTGGCAGCGACGTCGCGATCGACAAACTCGATGACGCCGATGGCGGCATTGTCACCATAGCGGAAGCCGGCCTTCAGCACCCGGGTGTAGCCGCCGGCGCGGTCCTTGTAGCGCGGCGCCAGCACTTCGAACAGCTTCTTCACCGCAACCTCGTCACGGACCTGTCCGACCGCCAGACGGCGCGAATTCAGATCGCCGCGCTTGCCGAGCGTGATCAGCTTCTCGATCACCGGACGCAGGTCCTTCGCCTTCGGCAGCGTGGTCGAGATCTGCTCGTGCGTGATCAGCGAGGCAGCCATATTGGCAAACATCGCCTTGCGATGCTCGCTGGTGCGGGCGAACTTGCGGCCCGAATTGCCATGACGCATTGGTCTTCTCCACAGTCCCTGACGAGGCTCGCCGCCTCATGTCGTTCCGGGCTTTCGCCCTTGAAGCGCTGTGGCGATCTGCCGCGCGCCGTTTCCGAGGTCCCGGTAAACACCGGGAGCCCGGATCCGCGAGGGAACCGTGGCACCCCGGGCATTGATCATCCGGGCTTAAAAGTCTTTGTCATTCCAGCGCCTTGCAGCGCTCTATTTGCGTCGTACATCAACACAATAAGGGCTCCGAACGCCGACTGGCGTCCATCGCACCCTATTGCGCCAGCTGGCACATCCCATGCGCCAGCCGAAACTCGCCGGGGGCTTAAGTCCCCCTGCCCGTCTCCGTCAACCGGCCAAGCCGATCGTCAGAGCTGGTGATCCTCGTAGCGCTTGGCCAGCTCGTCGATGTTCTCCGGCGGCCAGTTGGCGACGTCCATGCCGAGGTGCAGCCCCATCTGGGCGAGCACTTCCTTGATCTCGTTCAGCGACTTGCGGCCGAAGTTCGGGGTGCGGAGCATCTCCGCCTCGGTCTTCTGGATGAGGTCGCCGATGTAGACGATGTTGTCGTTCTTCAGGCAGTTCGCCGAACGGACCGACAATTCCAACTCGTCCACCTTCTTGAGGAGGGCCGGGTTGAACGCCAGCTCCGGCACCTTCTCTTCGATCGTCTCCTTGCGGGGCTCCTCGAAGTTGACGAAGATCGACAGCTGGTCCTGGATGATGCGCGCGGCATAGGCGACCGCATCCTCAGGCTTCAACGAGCCGTCAGTCTCGACCGTCAGAATGAGCTTGTCGTAGTCGAGCACCTGGCCTTCGCGGGTGTTCTCCACCCGGTAGCTGACCTTCTTCACCGGCGAAAACACGCTGTCGACCGGGATCAGCCCGATCGGCGCGTCTTCCGGACGGTTGCGGTCGGCCGGCACGTAACCTTTGCCGGTGTGCACGGTGAATTCCATGCGGATCTCAGCGCCGTCGTCGAGCGTGCAGATGATCAGCTCGGGGTTCAGCACCTCGATGTCGCCGACCGTCTGGATGTCGCCGGCCTTGACGACGCCAGGGCCCTGCTTCCTCACCACCATCCGCTTCGGGCCTTCGCCGTGCATGCGGATGGCGATTTCCTTGATGTTGAGGACGATGTCGGTGACGTCCTCACGCACGCCAGGGATCGACGAGAACTCGTGCAACACGCCGTCGATCTGCACCGCCGTCACGGCAGCGCCCTGCAGCGACGACAGCAGCACGCGCCGGAGCGAATTGCCCAGCGTCAGGCCGAAGCCCCGCTCCAACGGTTCAGCGACGACGGTGGCGACCCGGCGTGCATCCTCACCCGCCTTGACGTCGAGTTTCGTCGGCTTGATCAGCTCTTGCCAATTCTTGTGGATGGTCACGGTCGCACCCATTGCTCGGCTCCGACAACGTCGCGACAATTCATCCGCCGCGATCCGCCTGTCGAATAGTTGAGAGGAGACGGAAACCGGCGCGCTGGTCGCGCCCCAAGCAACCGAATGGCCCCCTCGCGAACCGAAGGGGCCGATCGAAATCAGACCCGGCGACGCTTGCGCGGGCGGCAGCCGTTATGCGGAATCGGCGTCACGTCACGGATCGAGGTGACGAGAAAGCCCGAGGCCTGCAGCGCGCGCAGCGCCGATTCACGGCCCGAACCGGGACCGCGTACTTCGACTTCCACGGTACGCATACCGTGCTCCTGGGCCTTGCGCGCCGCCTCTTCCGCCGCAACCTGCGCAGCGAACGGCGTCGACTTGCGCGACCCCTTGAACCCATTGGATCCGGCCGAAGCCCAGGCAATGGTGTTGCCCTGCGCGTCGGTGATCGTGATCATGGTATTGTTGAACGTCGAGTTCACGTGCGCAACGCCCGACGAAATGTTCTTTCGTTCGCGGCGCTTGATACGCCCGGCTTCCTTGGCCATAGTCTTTCCTTACTTCGATATCGACACCGCCGTAGTTCCAGCGGCTACATCCTGGGGGATACGACACTAGGCAGCTGGCAGTCGGGTTCCCCCACCGCCAACTGCCGAACTCCGATCGCCCAATTCACTTCTTCTTGCCAGCGATCGCCTTGGCAGGCCCCTTGCGGGTGCGGGCATTGGTATGGGTGCGCTGACCGTGCACCGGCAGGCCGCGGCGATGCCTGAGGCCACGATAGCAGCCCAGATCCATCAGCCGCTTGATGTTCATCGACACTTCACGCCGAAGATCGCCCTCGACCATATAGTCGCGGTCGATCACTTCGCGGATGTGCAGAACCTCAGCGTCGGACAACTCGTGGACCCGACGGGACGGCGCGAGCTGCACCTTGTCGATGATCTCGGCGGCCTTGGCCGCACCGATCCCATGAATATACTGCAGCGCGATCACCACGCGCTTGTTCGTCGGAATGTTCACGCCTGCGATGCGGGCCACGGTTCTATCTCCAGTCGTTCCGGCGCTTGTGTCGCCGGTCCTTTTTCTCGCCAGTTCAGTGCGGCCCCATGAGAAGAGGCCTATCCACAGACGACAAGACCGGCTGCCGGACTTGCCCTACGGGATCCGGCGCCGATCGCCCCATTTTGCGATTGAGCGCCGTTCTTACCGGATTCTGACGGAAGCCGTCAACCTCCGATCCGAAACATTTGCACGACATTTGCAAGGACGGCCGAAACCGCCCCACCAACTTGCCCTGTTCCGACACCATCCGCTGCCGTCAGCCGACAGCAGCCCTCAGGATCACGTCGATCGCAACCGATACTTCGTCGATCGACCGCATGCCGTCGGTGACCTTCAACTCGCCGACGGCGGCATAATAGGTCGACAGCGGCGCGGTCTTCTCGCGATACTCGACGAGGCGCTTGCGGAAGGCTTCCGGATTGTCGTCGGCGCGTGGGCTGCCACCTGCCGCGATCGTCTCCTTCACCCGATTCTCCATGCGCGCCACCAGCGCCTCTTCGTCGACCTTCAACTCGATCACCGCATCGAGCTTCAGCCCCTTGCCGGCGAGCATCTTGTCGAGCGCTTCCGCCTGCGGCACGGTGCGCGGAAAGCCGTCGAGGATGAAGCCCCTGGCGCAGTCCGGCTGCTCGATCCGATCGGCGACGACGCCAACCACGATCTCGTCGGACACGAGCTTGCCCGCATCCATCACCGCCTTGGCCTTCAGCCCGACCTCGGTCCCCGCCTTGACGGCAGCCCTCAGCATGTCACCCGTCGACAGCTGCACGATGCCATGCCGTTCGACCAGCCGTTGGGCTTGCGTTCCCTTGCCGGCGCCAGGCGGCCCAAGCAGAATCAGTCTCATCGTCTCCCCCCTCTGAGCTTCGAGCGCTTGATCAGTCCTTCGTACTGATGCGCCAGAAGATGTCCCTGGATCTGCGCCACGGTGTCCATCGTCACGGAGACGACGATCAGCAGCGACGTACCACCGAAATAGAACGGTACACCGGTCCAGGAAATGAGGAATTCGGGTAATAGACAGACGAGAACCAGATAGATCGCACCGACGACGGTGATCCGGGTCAGCACGAAGTCGATATATTCGGCGGTACGCTCTCCCGGCCGGATGCCGGGAATGAAGCCGCCGTGCTTCTTCAAATTGTCGGCCGTATCCACGGGATTGAACACAACGGCCGTGTAGAAGAAGGCGAAGAAGATGACGAGGCCCGAATACAGCAACATGTAAAGCGGCTGTCCGTGTCCCAACAGCGCCGTGATCGTCGTCATCCAGGTCGGCGTTGTCGACGTCATCTGGAAGTTGGCGATAGTCGCCGGAACCAGCAACAGCGACGAGGCGAAGATCGGCGGGATGACGCCGGAGGTGTTGAGCTTCAGCGGCAGATGCGAGGACTGCCCCTGCATCACCTGATTGCCGACCTGTCGCTTCGGATACTGGATCAACAGCCGCCGCTGGGCCCGTTCCATGAACACGATGAAGGCCACAACCGCGACCGCGACGATGGCGATCAGGATGATGACGCCGACCGAGATCGTGCCCTGACGGCTGAGTTCGAGGGTCGAGGCGATGGCGCGAGGCATTTCCGCGACGATGCCGGAGAAGATGATCAGCGAGATGCCGTTGCCGATGCCGCGCGCGGTGATCTGTTCGCCGAGCCACATCATGAACATCGTGCCGCCAACCAGCGTCAGCACGGTCGAAATGCGGAAGAACAGCCCGGGGTTGGCGACGACGCCATGCGCGCTTTCAAGCCCGGCGGAGATGCCGTAGGCCTGCACCATGGCCAGCAGGACGGTCAGGAACCGGGTGTACTGATTGAGCTGCTTGCGGCCGCTCTCGCCTTCCTTCTTCAACGCTTCGAAGCTCGGCAGCACCGTGGTCAGCAGCTGCACGATAATCGAGGCGGAGATGTAAGGCATGATGCCGAGCACGAAGATCGCGTGCCGGGCGACCGCACCACCGGAAAACATGTTGAACAGGCCGAACACACCCGACTGGGCGTTCGAGAAGGCCTGAGCATAGGCGGAGGGGGAAATACCGGGCAGCGGCAGATAGGTGCCGAGCCGGTAGATCAGAAGCGCGCCAAGGGTGAACCAGATACGCTTCTTCAGCTCTTCGGCTTTGGCAAGCGCGCCCCAATTCAGGTTCGCGGCCAGTTGTTCCGCTGCCGATGCCATCCGCGCCTCCGATTGCTCTTGATCCCTGTCGCAACCGGAGCCCCGCACGCCTCGCTGCGAGGCAGAAGCAATCCCGGTTCCGCGGTCGTCGCCTGCCGTCCCAGCCTCAGCCACATGGGCCGCACCCGGATGCAGACTGCACGAGGCGGAGATAGACCCCGCCGCGCCTCTCGTCAACGAACCGAACGGACCCGCCTGCCCGCGCTTGACGTCGCGCGATCAAACGAATCCGTTACATCAGTTCAATTCACCACCTCAGGCCGCTTTGGCCTCAGGCTTCTTGGCGAGCGCAATGACCTTGCCGCCGGCCTTCTCGACCGCAGCCAGGGCCGGAGCCGAAGCGCCGGCGATCTCGAAGGTCACGGCCGAGGTGATCTCACCACCGCCGAGGAGCCGCACGCCGTCCTTGGGCCGACGCAGCAACCCGACCGCGACCAGCATCTCCACGGTAACCGTCGCAGTCGCATCGAGCTTGCCGGCATCGATGGCCTGCTGGATCGCTCCGACGCTGATCTCGTTGTACTCAAGGCGGAAGATGTTGGTGAAGCCACGCTTCGGCAAGCGCCGATGCAACGGCATCTGGCCACCCTCGAAGCCCTTGATGGCCACGCCCGAGCGCGCCTTCTGGCCCTTGACACCCTTGCCCGACGTCTTGCCGAGCCCCGAACCGATGCCACGGCCAAGCCGCTTTCTCGAGTGGGTGGCGCCTTCGTTGTCGCTGATCTCATTCAGCTTCATCTTGATAAACTCCGGCTCACGCCCAGCGATCACGCTTCTTTGACGATGCGGATCAGATGTTGGACCTTGGCGATCATGCCACGCACAGCCGGAGTATCCTCCAGAGTACGGACGCGATGCCGCTTGTTGAGACCGAGACCGACCAGCGTCCCACGCTGATCGCCCGGCCGGCGGATGGGGCTGCCGACCTGCTCGATGGTGATCGTCTTGCCCGTCTTTGCTTCAGTGTCCGACATCAGGAACACCCTCGTCCTCTAGCTAGGCGGTCATCCGGCCGATTGCAATGGCTCCGGGGTGCCGCTCAAGTCGTTACGATCAGGCGTCAGCGCCTGCATCGGCACCTTCTTGGCGCCTAGCCTGCAGGGTCGAAACCTTGATGCCGCGGCGCGCGGCAACCGAGCGCGGGCTGTCCTCGTGGGTCAGGGCATCGAACGTCGCCCGGACCATGTTGTAGGGGTTCGTCGACCCCAACGACTTGGCGACGACGTCCTGCACGCCCAACGTCTCGAACACGGCGCGCATCGGGCCGCCAGCGATGATGCCGGTACCGGCCGGAGCCGTCCGGACAACAACGCGGCCGGCGCCGTGATGGCCGATCACGTCGTGATGCAGCGTACGGCCTTCCTTGAGCGGGACCCGAACCAGCGCCCGCTTGGCGGCTTCCGTCGCCTTGCGGATCGCTTCGGGAACTTCGCGCGCCTTGCCGTGGCCAAAGCCGACCCGGCCCTTCTGATCGCCGACGACGACCAGCGCCGCGAAGCCGAACCGCCGGCCACCCTTCACCACCTTCGCGACGCGGTTGATGTGCACCAACCGATCGACGAATTCGCTGTCGCGCTCTTCACGCTCACGCTGAGCCATCGTTCACCAGTCCCTGTTTGGCGCATCTCGTCAGGCGCCAGAAAAAGTCTTCAGAATTCGAGGCCGCCCTCCCGGGCGGACTCGGCCAGCGCCTTGACTCGGCCGTGATAGATGTAACGACCGCGGTCGAACACCACCTTGTCGACGCCCTTCTCCTTGGCGCGCTCGGCGATGAGCTTGCCGACCGACTTGGCCGCCTCGACGTCGGCGCCGGTCTTCAGGCTCTCACGCAGGCTCTTTTCCAGGCTCGAAGCGGCCGCCAGCGTAACGCCGGCGACATCGTCGATGATCTGGGCATAGATATGCTGCGACGAGCGATGCACGCTAAGACGCGGACGACCGTTGGCCGCCGCCTTGACGGCGCGCCGCACGCGTGCGCGCCGACGCTCCAGACTGGTTTGATGGGCCATGGCTGCCGATCCTTACTTCTTCTTGCCTTCCTTGCGGAAGATCGTCTCGGTGGAATACTTGACGCCCTTGCCCTTGTAAGGCTCGGGACCACGCCATTCGCGGATCTCAGCCGCCACCTGACCGACCTTTTGCTTGTCGATGCCGGAGACGATGATCTGATCCTGCTTGGCGCCGCCGACGACGATCGTGATCCCTTCCGGCACCGGAAACAGCACATCGTGGCTGTAGCCGAGCGACAGGGTCAGCGTCTTGCCGTTCAAGGCCGCCTTGTAGCCGACGCCGTTGATCTCAAGCTTCTTCTCGAAGCCCTTCGATACGCCCTCGACCAGGTTCAGGATACGCGTGCGGGAAGTGCCCCACTGCGAACGCGCAACCTTCGTTTCGTTGTGCGGCGTCACCTTGATGCCGTCCGGCGTCTGCTCGACGCCAATCAGTTCGTGCACATCATAGCTGAGGGCGCCCTTGGGACCCTTCACCTTGACGGTCTGGCCGGAGACCTCCGCGGTGATCCCCGCCGGAATGGCAACAGCCTTTTTGCCGATACGCGACATGTCTCGTCCTCGCCTGACTTTAGAAGATCCGGCAGAGCACTTCGCCGCCGACATTGTGGTCGCGCGCCGAATGGTCCGCCATGACCCCCTTGGGGGTGGACAGGATGGTGACGCCGAGGCCGTTGGCGACCCGCGGGATGTTCGTCACCGACGTATAGACACGCCGGCCCGGCTTCGACACGCGCTGGATTTCGCGGATCACCGGTTCGCCGTCGTAATACTTCAGCTCAATCTCGAATTCCTTGCGGCCGGCGCTGAGCTCAACCGCAGCATAACCGCGGATGTAGCCCTCGGAGGCCAGAACGTCGAGCAGATTGCCACGCAGCTTGGAGGCGGGAGTCGAAACCTTCGACTTCTTCCTGAGCTGAGCGTTGCGGATACGGGCGATCATATCGCCCAGGGGATCGCTGAGGCTCATCGACTACTCCTCACCAGCTCGACTTGACCAGCCCCGGGACAAGCCCGAGATTGCCCAGCTCACGCAACGCGATACGCGACATCTTCAGCTTGCGGTAGAAGGCGCGCGGACGGCCCGTCACTTCGCAGCGATTGCGAATGCGGTTTGCAGCCCCGTTGCGCGGCATCTGCGCCAGCCTCATCACCGCTTGGATGCGCACGTCGGCTGCAGTTCCGCGGTCCATGATCAACGACTTCAACTCGTCCCGCTTCTTCTTATCGCGGGCCGTGAGCTGACGGCGACGGTTGTTCTTCTCGATCGAGCTTTTCTTGGCCATGTGCCCCTATCCTCCGCCGTAACGGGTCAGTTGCGGAACGGGAAGTTCATGAGCCGCAACAGCTCACGCGCCTCTTCGTCCGTTTTCGCCGTCGTGCAGACGATGATGTCCAATCCCCAGACCTGATCGACCTTGTCGTAGTCGATTTCCGGGAAAACGATGTGTTCCTTGACGCCGAGCGCGAAGTTGCCGCGCCCGTCGAAGCTCTTTGGGTTCAGCCCGCGGAAGTCGCGTACCCGCGGCAGCGCCACGGTCACGAGCCGGTCGACGAACTCGTACATGCGCGCCTTGCGGAGCGTCACCTTGGCGCCGATCGGCATGTTCTCGCGGATCTTGAACGTCGCGATCGCCTTGCGGGCCCTGGTGATCACCGGCTTCTGACCAGCGATCTTGGCCAGGTCGCCAGCGGCAACCTGCGTCTTCTTGGTGTCGTTGACGGCTTCGCCAACGCCCATGTTCAAGACCACCTTCTCGAGAACAGGCACCTCGAGCGGGTTCTTGTAGCCGAACTTCTCGATCAGCTTGGAGCGCACCTGATCGCGATAAAACGCCTTCAGACGCGGCTCGTAGGTATCAACCTCAGCCATCGATCACATCTCCCGAACGCTTGGCCACGCGAACCTTGCGGCCGCCGTCCAATACCTTGAACCCGACCCGGGTCGGCTTGCCGTCCTTCGGATCTGCGACGGCGAGATTGGAAAGATGGATGGCCGCCTCTTTCGAGATGATCCCGCCTTCATTCGCGCCCTGCGGCTTGGTATGCCGCTGAACCATGTTGACGCCGGCCACGACAGCGCGATCCTCCTCCGGGATGACCCGGATGACCTCGCCTTTCTTGCCCTTGTCACGACCGGTCAACACAATGACCCTGTCGCCCTTCTTGATCTTGGCCGCCATCACAGCACCTCCGGCGCCAGCGAGAGGATCTTGGTGTGGTTCTTAGCGCGAAGTTCGCGCGGAACCGGTCCAAAGATACGCGTCCCGATCGGCTCTTTCTGATTGTTGATCAGCACAGCCGCGTTGCGGTCAAAACGGATCACCTGGCCATCGGCCCGGCGAATGTCTTTCCGCACACGAACGACGACCGCCTTCATGACGTCGCCCTTCTTCACACGACCGCGCGGGATCGCCTCCTTCACCGACACCACGATGATGTCACCGACGGTGGCGTATTTGCGCTTCGACCCCCCGAGCACCTTGATGCACATGACGCGCTTGGCACCCGAGTTGTCGGCGACGTCCAGGTTGGACTGCATCTGAATCATGACCGACCGCCTTTCTTCTTGGTCTCGCCCGTTAGCGTCAGCTTAGCCAGCGTTACCGACCGCACCCACGACAACCCAGCGCTTCAGTTTCGACTGGGGACGACCTTCCTCGATAGCGACGTTGTCGCCAATCTTGAACTGGTTGGTCTCGTCATGAGCGTGGTACTTCTTCGACCGGCGTACGGTCTTCTTCAAGAGAGGGTGCGTGAAGCGGCGTTCCACTTCAACGACGATGGTCTTGTCGTTCTTGTCGGAGACGACGACACCCTGCAAAACACGTTTCGGCATGGGGTCTCTCCTCAGCTCGACGTCTTCTCGGTGATGACGGTCTTAACTCGCGCAATGCCGCGGCGGACCGTTTTCACGCGTGCGGTATTCTCGAGCTGCCCGGTGGCCTTCTGGAAGCGCAGGTTGAACTGCTCCTTCTTCAGTTGTGCCAACTCATCGGTGAGCTCATCGATGGTCTTGGTTCTGATGTCTTTGGCCGGCATGGACAGCATCCTCAATCGGCAATGCGCTGAATAAAGCGCGTGCGGATCGGCAGCTTGGCAGCGCCGAGTCGCAGGGCTTCCTCGGCGACGTTCAGCGGCACGCCGTCGATCTCGAACAGGATGCGGCCGGGGGCTACGCGCGCTGCCCAGTACTCAGGAGCGCCCTTGCCCTTACCCATACGCACTTCGGTCGGCTTGGAGGAGACCGGCACGTCCGGGAACACGCGGATCCAGACGCGCCCCTGGCGCTTCATCTGGCGCGTGATGGCGCGGCGGGCCGCCTCGATCTGGCGAGCGGTTACCCGCTCCGGTTCCAAAGCCTTGAGGCCGTAGGCGCCGAAGTCGAGCGTGATAGCTCCCTTCGAGGCGCCGTGGATGCGACCCTTGAACTGCTTCCGGAACTTCGTGCGCTTAGGCTGCAGCATCGTCGTTCTCTCACTTCTCTCTTAACCGCAGGGCGAGACAGGTCACGCCGCGTTGTCGCCATCTCGACCCCGGCCACGCCCGCGGCCGCGGTCACCCCTGTTGTCGCGATCGCGATCCCGATCCCGACTTTCACGGCGCGGAGCGCCGCCAGCATCGGCCTCGAGCGAGCGACGCTCCGAAGCCATCGGATCGTGCTCCAGGATTTCGCCCTTGAAGATCCACACCTTGACGCCGCACGTGCCGTAGGCCGTATGCGCCGTCGCAATGCCGAAGTCGATGTCCGCCCGGAGCGTGTGCAGCGGCACCCGGCCCTCGCGGTACCACTCCAGGCGCGCAATCTCGGCACCACCGAGACGGCCGGAGCAGTTGATGCGGATGCCTTCCGCGCCAAGACGCATCGCCGACTGCACAGCTCGCTTCATCGCGCGGCGGAAAGCCACGCGGCGTTCGAGCTGCTGGGCGATCGAGGCGGCGACCAGATTGGCGTCCGTCTCGGGCTTCCTGACTTCGACGATATTGATGTGCACTTCCGACTTCGTCAGCGCCGACACGCCCTTGCGGAGCTTGTCGATATCGGTGCCCTTCTTGCCGATGACCACGCCCGGACGCGCTGTGTGGATCGACACCCGGCACTTCTTATGCGGACGCTCAATCACCACCTTCGACACGGCGGCGGCCTTCAGCTCTTCGAGCAGATAGGCGCGGATGGCGAAGTCCTCATGCAGCAGCTCACCGTATTCGCCCTTGCCGGCGTACCAGCGGCTATCCCAGGTGCGATTGATGCCGAGGCGCAGCCCGATCGGATTGACCTTCTGTCCCATTATGCGGACTCCACTTCGCGAACGACGATTGTCAGGTTCGAGAACGGCTTTTCGACCCGTCCGGCACGACCGCGGGCACGCGCATGGAAGCGTTTCAGCACCATGGCCTTGCCGACGAAGGCCTCGGCGACGACCAGACTGTCGACGTCGAGTTCGTGGTTGTTTTCGGCATTCGCCACGGCGCTTTCCAGCACCTTCTTCACGTCGCGCGAGATGCGCTTGTTCGAGAAGCTCAGCTCGGCGAGCGCATTCGAGACCTTCTTGCCGCGGATAAGGCCGGCAACGAGGTTCAGCTTGCGCGGTGAAACACGCAACATGTGCGCCACCGACTTGGCTTCATTATCCTTGAGCGCGCGCTCGGCGCTGGGCTTGCTCATGGCTTACTTCCTCTTGGCCTTCTTGTCGGCGGCATGGCCGTAGTAGGTGCGGGTTGGCGAGAACTCGCCGAACTTGAGGCCAACCATGTCCTCGGAGACGAGCACCGGGATATGCTTCTGACCATTGTAGACGCCGAAAGTCAGACCGACGAAGTGGGGCAGGATGGTGGAGCGACGGCTCCAGATCTTGATCACTTCCGAGCGCGCGGCAGAGCGCGCCTTCTCGGCCTTCTTCAGAAGGTAACCGTCGATGAACGGGCCTTTCCAGACAGAACGAGCCATGGTTACCCTCAACCCTTCTTGGCGTGACGCGAACGGACAACGTACTTGTCGGTCGCTTTGTTCGAACGCGTCTTCTTGCCCTTGGTCGGCTTGCCCCAGGGGGTGACCGGATGCCGGCCGCCCGAGGTGCGGCCTTCGCCGCCGCCGTGTGGATGGTCGACCGGGTTCATCACGACGCCGCGGTTATGCGGCCGACGGCCCAGCCAACGCTTGCGACCAGCCTTGCCGATCGAGGTGTTCATGTGATCCGCGTTCGACACCGCACCGATCGAGGCGAGGCAGGAGCCGAGCACCAGACGCTGTTCGCCCGAATTGAGGCGCACGATGACGTAGCCCTGGTCACGGCCGACGATCTGCGCGAAGGTCCCGGCAGAGCGGGCGATCTGACCGCCCTTGCCCGGCTTCAGCTCGACGTTGTGCACAATCGTGCCGACCGGCAGCGATGCCATCGGAGCGGCATTGCCAGGCTTCACGTCGACGTTCGGACCGGAGACGACCGCATCGCCCACAGACAGGCGCTGCGGCGCCAGGATGTAGCTGAGCTCGCCATCCTCATAGCGAACGAGCGCGATGAAGGCGGAGCGGTTCGGGTCGTACTCGAGCCGTTCGACAGTCGCGGCAACGCCGAACTTGCGGCGCTTGAAGTCGATGATGCGGTAGGCCCGCTTGTGCCCACCGCCACGGAAGCGGACCGTGATGCGGCCGGTATTGTTCCGACCGCCGGTACCGATCAGTCCTTCGGTCAGCGCCTTGACGGGCTTGCCCTTGAACAGGCCGTCGCGCGCAACGATCACCAGCTGGCGAAGGCTCGGAGTGATCGGTTTGAATGCTTTGAGCGCCATAACGAATGATCTCCCGCCGAGCTTCAGAGGCCGGTCGTGATGTCGATGCGGCTACCCGGTTCAAGGGTCACCACCGCTTTCTTGACGTCGTCCTGCTTGCCGACGAAGCCCTTGAAGCGCTTCACCTTGCCCTTGCGGACGAGGGTGTTCACGCTCTTCACCTTGACCTTGAACAGCCCTTCGACGGCAGCCTTGATCTCTGGCTTGGTCGCCGTCTTCAGAACGTTGAAGACAACCTTGTCGGCCTCCGCCTGGATCGTCGCCTTTTCGGTGACGATCGGCGAACGGATGATGTCGTAATGGGCAAGATTTGTGGTCATGATCTTCACGCCCCCGCCACTTCAGGTTCGGCCACTTCCGCGAACCGGGCCTCGATCGCGGTGACCGCGGCCGTGGTCAGCACCAGCGTATGACGGCGCAGAATGTCGTAGACGTTGATACCCTGAACCGGCAGCACGTCGACGTTCGGAATGTTGCGGGCCGCCAGGCCAAAGTTGGTATCGACCTCGGCGCCGGAGATGATCAGCGCGTTGGCGAGCCCGAGCTTCTCCAGCTGCGCCTCTACCCCTTGCGTCTTCGGCGACGCAGCGACCGCATCGGCCAGCACCACGATCGAAGCGGCCGCGGCCTTGGCCGACAGCGCATGCTTCAGCCCGAGGACGCGCACTTTCTTCGGCAGATCGTGCTCGTGGCTTCTGACGACCGGGCCGTGGGAACGACCGCCGCCACGGAACAGGTTAGCCCGCATCGAGCCGTGGCGAGCGCTGCCCGTGCCCTTCTGCTTGTACATCTTCTTGCCGGTCCGCGCGATTTCGGCGCGGCCCTTGACCTTGTGCGTTCCGGCGCGGCGCTTGGCGAGCTGCCAGCGGATAACGCGCTGGATGATGTCGGCGCGCGGCTCAAGCCCGAAGATCGCTTCCGAAAGCGTGATCGTACCGGCAACGCCGCCGTCGAGGGTTTTGATCTCGAGTTCCATCACTCGGCTCCCACGGCTTCGGAGGTGGAGGGCTTGGCCTTGCGGAAGGCGCCCGGCAACGGAACATCCTTCGGCTTCCGCTTGACCGCGTCCTTGACGATGATCCAGCCCGAATTCGGACCCGGCACCGAACCCTCGACCAGGATCAGACCACGCTCCACGTCGGTCTTGACGACCTTCAGGTTCTGCGTGGTGACCCGTTCGTTGCCCATGTGGCCGGCCATCTTCTTGCCCTTGAACGTCTTGCCGGGATCCTGACGCTGACCGGTCGAGCCGGGCGAGCGATGCGATACCGAAACGCCGTGGGTGGCGCGCAGGCCGGAGAAGTTCCAGCGCTTCATGGCGCCGGCGAAGCCCTTGCCGATCGAAGTCCCGGTCACGTCGACAAACTGGCCGGCGACAAAATGATCGGCCGTCAGCTCGGCGCCCACCTCGATGAGGTTCGCCGGATCGACGCGGAACTCCGCCAGCTTCATCTTCGGCTCAACCGAAGCGCGCGCGAAGTGACCGCGCTGGGGCTGCGTGGTGTTCTTCACCTTGGCCTTGCCCGCGCCGAGCTGCAGCGCGGTGTAGCCGTCCTTTTCCTCAGTCCGCTGAGCCACGACCTGGACGTTGTCGAGCTTCAGGACCGTCACCGGAATCTGTTCCCCGGTTTCGGTGAAGACGCGGGTCATGCCCACTTTCTGAGCGATCACACCTGAACGCATGGCGTTCTCTCTTCGTTGTTGGATTGTCGTCGAAGTGTGACAATCCAGGAGTACGTCGTGGCTGGGCCGCAAGAGACTCGCGGCGGAGGGCGACTTCAGAGCTTGATCTCGACGTCCACACCGGCAGCCAGATCGAGCTTCATCAGCGCGTCGACTGTTTGCGGCGTGGGATCAATGATGTCGAGAAGCCGCTTGTGGGTCCGAATCTCGAACTGTTCACGGCTCTTCTTGTCGATGTGGGGCGACCGGTTCACCGTGAACTTCTCGATCCGCGTCGGCAGCGGCACCGGGCCACGGACATTGGCGCCGGTGCGCTTTGCCGTGTTCACGATTTCGCGCGTCGAGGCATCGAGCACCCGGTGATCGAACGCCTTCAGGCGGATTCGAATGTTCTGACCGTTCATGAATGAACCCTCGGTAGTCCAGACGAGCTATCGGTTGCGATCGCTTCGATCGTTCCCGCATCGGCGGCCCGTTCCAGCGCTTCTTTTGGTCGGTGGCGCCCTGCGCGAGGACCCGCGCAGGGCGAATTCAGTCTCGATCAGGCGATGATCTTGGCGACGACGCCAGCGCCGACCGTGCGGCCACCTTCACGGATGGCGAAGCGCAGCTTCTCCTCCATGGCGATCGGCACGATCAGTTCGACGTTGATCTTCACGTTGTCGCCCGGCATCACCATCTCGGTGCCCTCCGGCAACTGCACGATGCCGGTCACGTCGGT
>JARLIT010000089.1 GCA_031291575.1 Ancalomicrobiaceae bacterium | reverse complement strand
GTGGTGCGGACGACGGGACTCGAACCCGTACTCTCCTTCGAGAAGCAGATTTTCATACCACTTCGACTTTCGCCGCCGGCTTTGCTGCGATCTACGTCGGTCGAGCGGAAGCCCGCTCGGCGCAGCGTAGGGCGCCCGAAAGCCCGTTCGTGGTCTGGACTGTCCCTTCGCCCTGGCTGCTGCGTTAGGCGCCGCCCGTCCAGTCTCTACACCTTCCTTCGCCTTGAGCCTCCCACCTTGGGGGAGGGAGGACTTCCGGGCCGCAACGGGCCGGAAGCGAAGGCTTGGCTCGGGATCGGCCTTGGACCTGCCGGTCCATTAGCTTTCCCCGAATTTGAGCGGTTCTACATCGGGGGTTTCCCCCCGCGCACTCCAATCGTCAAAGTCTGCTGCGTCTACCGATTTCGCCACGTCCGCTGGTTGTGACCGGATGCGAAGCGGTCCGGCCTTGCGGCTGAGCGATAAAGAATTTTGTCGCTTAGCGCAACTCGGCTGCCGCCGGCTTCTGCCGGGCGGTCTGCGCGAAAACCGCTGGCCGGCACGATCTCTGCCGGCACCAACCAGGGTGGCGGTTCAGGCGGCGATCGTTTCGGTGACGAAAGCTGCGGTCTCGTACGGGAAGGTCACCTCCGCCCTGCTGGACAGGTCCGGCGAGCGGGCAATGACGGCGCGGACAGCCTCGGCGACGCGTGCCTGCTCGTCGGGCGGCAGCGATGCGATGAAGCTCACCGACATCACCCGGTCGACGATCACCCGTTCGGCCGGGCCGGTGGCGCCGTGCGGGAAGGAGCGTTCGTGCAGGGGGCCGAAGCCGTCGGCGGGAAACAGCTCCCGCCAGCGGCCGGTGTGATAGCGCGGCGCGTCTCCCTCGTAAGGGGTCATGATCGCGGTCAGTTCGGCAACCCAGGCGACCCGCTCATCGCGCACGTTCCAAATGAGGCCCAATCGGCCGCCCGGCTTCAGCACGCGGCGGATTTCGGCGAGCGCCGCCGCCGTGGAAAACCAGTGGAAGGCCTGGGCACAGACGACGGCATCGAGAAAGCCGTCGGCGAGCGGGATAGCCTCCGCCGTACCGGCACGAGCCGTGACAGTCGGGTGGGCTGCGGCGAGCCGCGCCCGCATGGCCTCGACCGGTTCGACGGCGATGACCTCAGCCCCGGTCTCGACGAGCCGGCCGGTGAACTTGCCGGTGCCGGCGCCGAGATCGAGGACAAGCTTGCCCGGTCGGAGCCCGATGTCGTCGGTCAGCCAACCGGCGACGGCAGCCGGATAGTCCGGCCGGCCGGAATCGTAAGTCGCGGATTTGGCGGCAAAGCCGGTGGCGGCAGCGTGATGGATTGCCGACATGCAGTCGCTCGTGATCGCTGAACCGACCCGGCTTCTGCCGGGCGGTGGGAACGCGTGGCCGGTCGAGGGAGGCTCAGTCCTCCCCGTCCTCGTCTTCGATGGCGGACTTGTAGTCTTCGATGAAGCCTTCGGCATTCTTCTTGGCGTCGCGCAGAATGGCGTCGATCTCCTTGCCGAAGCGTTCGATCTCCATCTTCAGTCCGGAGACGGACGGCTTCTCCACCGAGCCGACATAGGCGCCCATGTTCATGGAGACGGCGAGCTCGATCAGCGCGACGATGGCCGTCGCCTCGGGCACGTCGTTGTCCTCGACATAGTCGAGCACGATGTTGCGGATCTCCTCGACGTGGGCTTCCTGCTCGTCGTCGAACTCGAAGTCGTCACTGGTCGTCTGATGATCGTCGGCCATGGGCCCTCCGTCTCGTTGGTGCCCTGTCATACAGGCGTGGGATGGCCAAGGAAACCGACCTCCCGCGAATTTCGACGTGAACCGCGACTGTGCCGATCAGGCCCCGCCGTCCTTGATCGGCGGCTGGAACGACAGGCCCATGTCCCAGGGGAAATAGATCCAGGTGTCCTGAGACACTTCGGTGACGAATGTGTCGACCAGAGGGCGGCCCATCGGTTTTGCATAGACGGTGGCAAAATGCGCCTTCGGCATCATTTCGCGCACGATCTTGGCGGTCTTGCCGGTGTCGACGAGGTCGTCGACGATCAGAATGTCGGCGCCACCGCCTTTGCCCGAGCCGATCAGGTCCTGGTTGACGGTCTTCAGCACCTTGGTTTCGCCCTGCGACTTGTAGTCGTGGTAGGAGGCGATGCCGACGGTCTCGATGACGCGAATGTCGAGTTCTCGCGCCACGATCGCCGCCGGCACGAGGCCGCCGCGCGTGATGGCGACGACCGCGTTCCATTGACCCTGGCCGGAGAGCCGCCAGGCAAGCGCGCGGGCATCGCGGTGGAACTGATCCCAAGAGACGGGAAAGGCTTTGGGTTGCTGGGTCGACATGGGAGGCATCCGGGTGGTTGAGGGGCGCCGCGTCGAACGTCGCGCGGCTGGGTTCGGTCTATTCCGCGGAGAGAAGCGCGACCATGGCGCGCACGGCGTCGGCCGCCGCAACGAGGATCCCGGCGTCGCGAGCGCGTACGACCAGATTGGTTCCGTAGATCTTGCCGTCGTGGAACGGGTAGGAGCCGATCATGCTCTCAGGAAACTGCTGTTGGATCTTGCCCAACCCGCTGGCGATGATGCCTTCGGGCAATTCGACGCGCACGGTCTCCGACAGCATCTTGGTGCCGGTCGTCAAGGTCGGGACGATCTCGTCCATCATCGCCTGCAACACCGACGGCACGCCGGCCATTACAAAGACGTTGCCAATGTGGAAGCCCGGCGCCTTGGACACTTTGTTTTCGACGAGGTCGGCGCCGAAAGGGATGCGGGCCATACGCATCCGCGCTTCGTTGAACTCGACTCCGCGCGGGGCGTAGTAGTCCGACAGGATCTTCACAGCGCGCGGGTCATGGTCGATGCCGACGCCGAAGGCGGCCGCCACCGCATCCGCCGTGATGTCGTCATGGGTCGGGCCGATGCCGCCGGAAGTGAAGACGTAGGTGTAGCGCGGCCTCAGGGCGTTGATGGCCGCGACGATCTCGTCCGTCTCGTCGGGGACGATCCTGACTTCCTTCAAATCGATGCCGATGGCGGTCAGATAGTCGGCGACGAAGCCGATGTTCTTGTCCTTGGTGCGGCCCGACAGGATCTCGTCGCCGATCACCACCATGGCGGCGGTCACAATCGTCGGCCCGCTCGTCGTATCCCTCATGTCGTCGGCCATCTGCGTCACCCTCCCGCGTGTCCGGCGTTGGTAGCGCAAGCGCGAGCAAGCCTCAAGCCGGGGTGAGCGCGAGGGCTCGCCGGGGACCCGGTCGCCACGGAGCCCAATTGTTGGAGCCGGGACCGGCCGGGCCGGCGCTCAGGACGACCGCCAAGCGTAAACCCAATCCTGGCGGTTGAGCGCGAACAGCGGTGGCAGGTAGCGCAGTGCCGCGTCGCGGGCAAAGGCGGCGACCGAACCCAGATGATAGATGCGGCCGTTGGCGGCGGCCAGATCGACGACGGCGGTGACCCGTGGCTTGCGTGCCGCCTCATAGGCTTTCAGGGCGGTGGCAACGTCGCGCTCGCGCTTCAGCGAGGCGGCCAGCACCTCGGCGTCCTCGATCGCCATGGCCGCTCCTTGCGCGGCGAATGGCAGCATGGCGTGGGCGGCGTCGCCGACGAGCGTGATGCGGCCCTTGGTCCAGGTAAAGCGTGGATCGACCGCGCAAAGTGCCCATTTCGTCCAATTGGTCGGCGTGGCGAGGAGACCGCGCGGGATCTCGGGCCAGACCTCGTCGGTATCGGGGGCGAGAGCTTTCAGCACGTCGGCGCGGGCGACCGGCGTCGACCAGCCTTCGGATTGCCATTCGCTTTCGGCGACGGCGACAAGGTTGAACTCGCGGCCCGACTTGACGGGATAATGCACCAGGTGGGCGCGCGGTGCCATCCAGACGCAGGTGACGGACCTGAGCGGCTCCGGCGTATGCTCGATCGGGATCGTGGCGCGATAGGCGAGCCGGCCGGAATAGCGTGGCGCGGCACCGCCCAGCACCTCGGTGCGGACATAGGAGCGGACGCCATCGGCGCCGATGAGCGCATCGCCCGAAAACGTCTCGCCGCTGGCCAGCCGCACGGTGACGCCGCTGTCGGTCTGTTCGACCGAAGTGACGGTGATGCCAAGGCGAAGGTCGATGCTGCCGCGCGCCGTGACGGCGGCAACGAGAGATGCCTGCAGGTCGGCGCGGTGGATGACGAGATAGGGCGCGCCGTAGCGGGCAGCGAAGGCCGCGCCGAGGGGCAGGTTCGCCACTTCGCCGCCTGAGCGGGTCGACAAGACGCGGATGGAATCGGGATAGAAAGCTGCGGTGCGGAACGATTGGCCGATATCCTGTTCGATCAGGATGCGCGAGGCATTGGGCGATAGCTGCAGCCCGGCACCGACCTCGGATAGGGCGGAGGCCTGCTCGAGCAGGGTGACGCCGACGCCGATGCGGTCGAGCGTCAGCGCGGCGGTCAACCCGGCGATGCCGGCGCCGACAATGATGATGTGACGCTCTGCGCGCATGGCGACCGATCCCACGACCCCGGCCAGTCGTTCCCGTTTCTGCCGGCTGCCCTCGCGACACGACTTGCCGCAAGGCACGGGAGGTGCCTCCACTCCACGATCGGGCTCGGATTATCGTTATTGTGGTTACGGCCGGGGAGGAGCCGGACCGGAGCCTCGAGCGACACGATCCCGTCCGCTGAGCCAGCTTGTCCGTCACCGGTCGATCGCGTCTGCACCAAGCTGCATCCAGATGTCATCGATCTGAACGCGACTTGCCGCAGCTGTTGGATCGGAGCATTTCCCAGATCTGACGGTGAGTCCATCCGATCGGGGTTTGCCCTAGCCGGCGACCGGGCAGCGCACCCTCGGTCGAAATCTTGCCACGCGTCAATCTGACCGCAATCGCCGCCGGCCTCAATTCGCACTTCGTCGATGGCCGGCCTGCCGAATCACTCGGCGGCGACAGCCGGCAGGTAGAAGCAATCCGCCGGATCGGATTCAGTGGACTTGAGCTTTTCGTCGAGGACGTAGAGCGTCGAGCAGTACGGGCAGATGATCTCGTGGTCTCCGCCCATATCGAGAAAGACGTGCGGGTGGTCGAACGGCGCTCGGGCGCCGACGCACATGAACTCATGCGCCCCGATGGCGATGCGGGCGTGTCCGGCGTCATTGGCAAAATGGGGCACGTAGGCGTCGGCCATGATTGAGCCTCGATGGATGCTGTTCTCGATCGGCGGACCATAGTCGGGGAGCGTTCGATTGGGTAGAGGAAATGTTGTGGTGCATACGTGGCACCCCTGAGCAGTTTGGAGAGACGGAATGCATGTGTTCAATTCCGATGGCGTCAGCATCGCCTATCGGCTGGCAGGCGAGCCGCAGGCGCAGCCGATCCTGCTGATCCACGGGTTTGCCTCTTCCTCCGAGGTCAACTGGGTCAATCCGGGTTGGGTCGACCGGCTGGTGAAGGAGGGGCGGCGGGTGATCGCCATCGACAACCGCGGTCACGGCGGTTCGGAGCGGCTCTACGATGCCGCGCTCTACGACTCCCGCGACTACATGGCCGAGGACGCGCGCCGGCTGCTGGACCACCTCGACATCGAGCGGGCCGACGTCATGGGCTACTCGATGGGCGCGCGCATCACCGCCTTTCTCGCCATCAATCACCCGGAGCGAGTCCGCTCGGCCATCTTCGGCGGCCTCGGATCCGCCGCGGTGAGCGGGCTCGTCGACGCCGAGGAGATCGCCGCGGCGTTGGAAGCCCCGAGCCCCATCGGGTTTACAGGCCAGCCGCGGGCTTTCCGCGCGTTTGCCGACCAGACCGGCTCCGACCGGCTGGCACTTGCCGCCTGCATGCGCGGCTCGAGGCGCAGAGCGTCGGAGGACGAGATGGCGACCATCGGCATGGCGAGCCTCGTCGCCATCGGCACCACGGACGATATCGCCGGGTCCGGCCCGGATCTCGTCAAGCTGTTGCCGCGTGGCCAGTTCCTGCCGATCCCTGGGCGCGACCATATGCGTGCCGTCGGCGACCGCGTCTACATGGACGGCGTCGTCCGGTTCTTGAACGCCCGGACGTGAGGGGGCCGCGCAGCTGCCGTCTCAACAGCCCTTGAACGCCGGCTTGCGCTTTTCCAGGAACGCGGTGCGGCCTTCGGCAAAATCGGCCGAATCGAAGCAGGCGTCCGCCAGCATCACGGCCCGGCGAAGTCCCGAGCCGTCCGGATCGCGGCCGAGCCGGTCGATCGCCGCCTTGGCCGCCTTCAGCGTCAACGGCGCGTTGCCGGCGATCGTGGCCGAGAGGCTCGCGACCTCGGCATCGAAGCGGTCTACGGGCACGACGGCATTGACGAGGCCGATGCGGGCGGCTTCGCCGGCATCGAGGCGGCGGGCGGTGAAAAACAGCTCCTTGGCGCGCGAGGGGCCGATCGCGGCGACCACATCGGCGACGCATTCGGGCGGATAGCCGATGCCGAGCCGGCCGGCGGGGATGCCGAACGTCGAGCCTTCGGCAGCAAGCCTCAGATCGCAGGCGACCGCCAGTCCCAGCCCGCCGCCGAGACAGACCCCGCGAATGGCGGCGAGCGTCGGCTTTGCCGCGTCCCTGAGCGAGCGGAAGGCGCTGGCATTGGCGGCTTCGTAGGAGCGCGCGCTGTCGGCATCGCGCCGAACGTCGGCGAATTCGGAAATGTCGGCGCCGGAGACAAAGGCCTTTTCGCCGGCTCCCGTCACGACGATGAGCCTGACATGCGGGTCGGCCTCCAGTTTAGCAACCGCCGTCGGGATCTGCCGCCACATGGCCAGCGTCACGGCGTTGAAGCGGGCCGGATTGGCGACGATCAGCCGCCCGACGGCACCGTCGATTTCGGTCAGGATGCGCGGGGCATCCGCAGGTTCGGCTTCATCGATTGCCATTTCGTCCTCCTCTGGGGGGCTCCTCTGGCTTAGCAAGGACTGCCGTTGCAGGCGAGTGCGACGAAGGGCGGGCGTGGAGGCGGACCCACTGGCGCCGTCTGCACCGGGGCAAGCAGCCCTCAACCGCATATGGCGCATCTGCTGGCCTCGATGGGCGAAGCGTCGTACATGTGGTACTACTATTCACGCACCCGAGACCTTGACCCTCGGGCAGGAGGCGAACATGCACAGACTGACGAAAGAGGCGGTGCCGGTCCGGGAAATCGATCCGGTTTGGCAACGCGTCCGGGCCGAAGCACAAGAGACGGTCGCCAACGAGCCGGCCTTGGCGAGCTTCATCTGGGAGACCGTGCTCAACCATAGCCGGCTCGAGGATGCGGTGATCCATCGGCTGTCCGAACGGCTCGATCACCCGACGGTCCGGGCCAACCTCATCCGTCAGACCTTCGAGGAAGCCTTCCTTGATGAGCCGCAGCTGGGTTCGATGCTGCGCGTCGACCTGCAGGCGGTGTTCGATCGCGATCCGGCCTGCGATCGCTTCATCGAGCCGATCTTCTATTTCAAGGGCTTTCACGCCATCGAGACGCACCGGCTGGCCAATTGGCTGTGGCGGCACGGGCGGCGCGATTTCGCGCTCTACCTGCAGAGCCGGTCATCCGAAGTGTTTCAGGTCGACATCCATCCGGCGGTCCCGGTCGGGCGCGGTGTGTTCTTCGACCATGGCACTGGCATCGTCGTCGGCGCGACCGCCGTGATCGAGGATGATGTCTCGATCCTGCAGGGTGTCACCCTCGGCGGCACCGGCAAGGAGACCGGGGACCGCCATCCGAAGATCCGCCGCGGTGTCCTCATCGGCGCCAATGCGTGCGTGCTCGGCAATATCGAGATCGGCCAATGCTCGCGCGTCGCCGCCGGCTCGGTGGTGCTCAATCCGGTGCCGCCGCGCACGACGGTCGCCGGTGTTCCGGCCAAGGTGGTCGGAGCGGCGCCCGATTGCGATTCGCCGGCCCGGGCCATGGATCAGATCCTGCACGAACACAATATCGATATCTGACATCGACGGCGACGTGGTCATGCGTGCGGGCTCCTGCGATTGACGTCGGAGCCTTGAGGCGAAAGTCTGTCGCCGACCCAGGCGATTCGATCTGACATTTTCGGATCAAATGGGTTCAGCCGATCGGGACATGCCCGAACTTCAGTTGCCGGAGCGTTGGCGTTTCGTTGAGATCGTCGTGATCTGACGAAAACAGGCTGCGGTGGCGGACCTTCTTGGAGGAAGACGTTGGACAAGCAGGAAATCACCAAGCTTCAGGCCTATTTTCGGCTGAAATTCAAGATGCCTGAAATCAAGATCGTGGCACGGCCGAAGAAGAAGGACTCTGCCGAGGTGCTCATCGGCGACGAATTCATCGGCGTCATCTACCGTGACGACGAGGATGGCGAGTTGTCTTGGAACTTCCAGATGGCGATCCTGGAAATGGACCTCGACGGCTGAAGTCGTTCGGCGGGGGCCGGATCACGGTGCCCGCCTGAACCCGGACAGGATGGCGTCGAGCCGCTCGGCGAGCTCGGCCCAGTTCGGCAGTTCCCGATAGGGCAGGCGGATGGTTGCCATCAGCCCGTCACCGAGGTGGACGTCGCGCATGCAGGAGACGAGCGGCTCGTTCGCCCTGCTGGCAAAGCAGCGTGCGGCGAACGGGTGGACCGAGCCCGGCTCAAAGTAGAGCTCGTCGCCAGCGTAGGACGTGTCGTGCCGGAATGTCCGGCGGACGAGGCCGGCCGGACCCGGCGTCTCGGCTGCATCGAGATAGCGCTGGTAGATCGTCGCCAGCATGGCCGCGGTGTCCAGCGCTCCGGCGGCAGGGGCGATGGTGATGAAGACGAGGCGGCCGTCGCGTGCCGGCGTCAGGAAGTCTGCTGCGGTTTCCGCCGTTTGACCTGTCAGGTCGGGTAGACGCAGCGCCAGATCAAGCCGTTCGAGCCTGCCGGGATGGCGCTCGCCGGCAAAGCGGATGAGATTTGCCGGTATCCACAGGTTTTCCCCAGCCAAGGTGACAGCCACGGGCGTTGTCCCGAGGGCGACAGGGGCAGGGGCAACGAGCCCGAGACGGCCGTCGCTGAGCCAGTCGAAGACGAGGCAGCCAGCGGTGAGCGCAGCCAATCCGAGCCCGCCCCCGACCATCACCTGCCACCATCGCCCGATACCCATGGCCGAGCCCCTCGAATGATCCGGCAGTCTGCCGGCGTCGCCGTCGCGCCATGTCACACGGTCACGCACAGCGGAAATTGCCCGGAAACCGCCCGGTTTCGCCGCCGCGGTTCAGCGTCGGCGGACGTCCCCAGAAGCTGCGGTGGGTGTGGTTAACCAATCGTAAAGATTTGCCGGCGGACGACCTTGCGGCGGAGCGACACGCTCCCCGGCGCATGCTAATTAGTAAAAAAAGGTTTGCTTGAGGGGCGTATTTCCCATGCTGGTCCAGATCGCGTTGATCGCCTATGCCGTCGCTGCAGGGTTTGTTTCGGCCGGCTTCATCGGCAGCCTATATCAGCTGCTGACCGACTCGCCGCCGAAGTTCACGCTGGCCGCCGACACGCTGATAACCGGCGTGTCGAGCGCCTTCGTCTGTATCTTTGCCGGGCCGTTCATCATCATGCGGCAGGCGATCCGAGGCCGCCTCATCGAGCGCCGGCCGCTCGGCTGGCTGGCGGCAAGCACCGCGATCGCCTCGGGCTGGAGCCTTTGCCTCGGCATCCTGGTGATCGACTTCGCCCTCGCGGTCAACGGCGCCATCGCCTGAACCAGCCGAGTTCGAAGCGTAGGAGTGGCTGGGGCGCCATTGCCGCCTCGTGGACGCATGCAGCAGGCGCATCGGCGTGCCGTTGGTGACGGACGGCGGAGCAGCGCGTCAGTGCTCCGCTTCGGCAATCCCATCTGAGTGGGGCTTCCTGCGAGACCGCCGGCCGATCGGAGCCGGCGGCAACTCGTGTGTCCGGCTATCGCCATCCCGATGTCCAGTGCTATTGGCAGGCAGCCGCGGGCGAGACTGCGGCCGAACCACGGAGGACAGGACTTGGCGCTCTACGAACTCGACGGCATCCGACCGGAACTCCCCGAAGACGGCGACTACTGGATTGCGCCCTCGGCATCGGTGATCGGCAAGGTGCGGCTATTGCCGGGCGCCAATGTCTGGTTCGGTGCGGTCATTCGCGGCGACAACGAGTGGCTGACCATTGGTGAGCGCTCGAACATCCAGGACAATGCCGTCCTCCATACCGATTGGGGCTTTCCGGTGAGCGTCGGGGCCGATGTCACCGTCGGCCATTCCGTGACGCTGCATGGGTGCTCGGTCGGCGATGGCAGTCTCATCGGCATGGGGGCGACGCTGCTGAATGGCGCCCGCATCGGCCGGTCGTCGATCGTCGGCGCACATGCGTTGGTCACCGAAGGCAAGGAATTCCCCGAATTCTCGCTGATTGTCGGTGCGCCGGCCAGGGTTGTTCGTACGCTCGACGAGGCGACCTTCGCCAAGCTGAAGCAGTCAGCCGACAGCTACCTTGCCAATTCCCGCCGGTTCCGCGCCGGACTGAAGCTCATCGGCTGACGGCACCGCCTGTGGCGGCTCTTTAAAATGGTCGAGGGCCGATGCCTGGGGGAGCATCGGCCCTCTACGGGCCCGGTCTCTTCTGGACGGGGGGCTGGGGGACGCGGCCGAGCCCGTGATTCGTCTCGCAGGTCTATTGCCTGTCGGTCCGCCTCAGCGTGCGGCCGAAGCGACAAAGTCCGTGCGATGATCTTCGATGCCTTCCCAGTGCGACACGTCGATCGGCGACTGCCGCTTGATGAACTGGTAGGCGGTCTGGCTCCAGATCAGGATCTGGGGGTTCTGGTTGTCGAGGACGAGGTCGCCGCGGTCGGTGCGGACCGTCAGCACGGCATGCCCGTCGTTGTTCTGGTCGCGCACCACCGTCATCAGCAGCGCGCCGACCGGCCAGCCGCGATTGACGAGCAACTTGCGCTTCAGCAACTGGTAGTCTTCGCAGTCGCCGCGGCCATTGTCGGGGTAGGACCACCACTCCGGCACGCCGTAATTCTCCAGGTCGGTCACCGGCTCGATACGGTTGTTGACGTCGGTATTGATGGTGACCAGCTCTTCCCACTTGGCCGGCGTGAGGACGACCTTCGGCGGCACGGATGAGGTTCCAACACAGTCCTGCATATTGCTGCGGCAGAACTGAATAAACCCTACCGGCGCAGATGTCGGTCCGCGCGTGTCCATAAAGCGCACGATCTCGGCGGGTCCCGCGGATACTGTCGTGTACTGTATGGCATATGCTGCAGTAAATGTTGCAAGGAAGACTGCAGTTGTTGTCTTCATGCTGTGCTCTCCCGTCCGTGTAGACAGGAGTACCGCAGGACTTTTGATTTGCGTCTAAGCTTGGAACCGGGAATTTATTCAAAATCGAACTGCATTTTACTCAAAAGCAGATCAAAATTGATTCAAATTCGACGGACATGGAATTATTGCATGAAATCAATCTGTTGAGCGGATAGGATGGCGGCCAACGGCAGTCCGGCCGACCGCGGCGGCGCCGCAAATTCGTTTGCCGCCGCATTTGACGTGGTAATCGAGTGGTGAAAGCTGCGGTTGCCCGCGGGACCGGGTCCCGGGCAATGCCGGTCAGGGGCCAAAGCCGGCCGGATCCGGAGCCGTTCGGGCATGGACTGCCCGCGGCGGATCGATGCGCGCAACAAAAAAGCCGGCCGCAAGGGCCGGCTTCTCGGGGGGCGATGCTCGCCGCGCTCAGTCGAAATGCAGCATCAGCGATTCGCGGGTGTGCAGCGTGGTGAATTCGACCGCGATGCCGTCCTCGAAATGGCGGACGACCTGGGCGCGGACCTGACCGAGCAGCACAGGCGTGCCAATCGGCGGTTTGTCGGCGGTATGGATGGCCGCGCCGGACAGCGACACGTCGATGATGCGGCAGCGGACTTCCTTGCCGCCCGGCAACACCAGCTTGGAGAATGGGTTCTTCGGCACGAAGCGGTCGTGGCGGCGGTCTTCCGGCAGGTTGAGGACGTGGCGGTTGGCAAGCCAGGTCAACTGTGCGGCGAGCTTGTCGCGCTTCCTCGGCGTGGCATCGATCGTCATGGCGAAGCCGCCGCTCAGGGGCCGAACCAGATGGCCCTCGATGCGGCCGATGTAATCGATGTAGGCGATGATGCGTTCGCCGACGCGGCCGAGCTTCGGGGCGATCATGGCGGCGCCGCCCGGCGACATGTTGATCACCTGACAGGGAAATTCCTCCCTGTCTTCAAGCATGTAGCGACCAAGAAGGTCGACCTTTACGCGCTGATGCCGGCGCTGTTCCTGGCGGCCGGCTGGATGAACGCGCATTGGGGACATTTTGACCGCTAAGGACATCGAGGCCTCACAAGCGGCTTGCTGTTCGGGGCAAGCGTTGTTTCAGCCGCTAAACTATTCGTAGCTGGTTAACGTGCCGTTGCCCCAGACGGCATTTCTGCACAACCGGGACCAATATGGGCGGTTGACCTCGCGCTCCGGTCGGAAGACTGGCCCGCCGGGAGCTCGGGGGCGGGCAGCGTCGACCGGTGCCGTCACTCCTTGCCGCCGTCGTAGACGGTCAGGTGGTTCACGCGGCGGCGGAAGGGCAGGGGTTGGGGTGTGCTCTTTTGGTACAGTCCCACATCGGTGTCGAGCGCGGAGGAATGGATGAGGCCGGCGGACGGTTCGTCTGGCCAGATCAGCCTGAGACTGGAAACCGTCTGCGTCATCACCGGGTGGACGCCGATCCAATAGGGATCATCCATCGGCACCATCGAGCCGAGAATGCGGGTGAACCCCTCGCCCGACTGGCGCAGCGGCAGCAGGAGACATTCCATCGGCAGCTTGCGCCCATGGTCGGACAGGCCTTCGACGCCGACGACGGTGGCGGCGGCATCCTCGCAGATGGCCGAGAGCATGGTCAGGACCGCGTCGCGGTCCTTCGGCGCCCAGAAGCTGTTGAAGTCCTTTCCCTTCATCTCGCGGCCATAGATCGCGCAGAGCCGCGTGCCGGCCAGCCGGTAGCGGTATTCCGTCGCGCTCACGACCTCCAGGATGAACGTATGGCCGAGCAGGTGGCGGATGTCGGCCGGCTCGATCTCGCTGCGGTCCGGTGCCGGACGACGGCGCCTGAGGCTTTGCCAATAGGAATAGAGGTCGCGGGTGGCCTGGTGCTTCATGTGTCCGATTACCCCAACTGCCCCGGCATGGGCGCAGCGTGGAAGGCGCGTGTTGCCGCCATCCCGCCCCGCCGCTGTCGGCCAGCCGTCCCATTCCTGGGCGGCGCCCGCCGGCAGATCTTACCAATGTCTTAACGAAGCACGGGGCGTGCCAGGCCTTCTGTGCCGATTTGGCACGGACGCGGAGATGTTGCGGCCGGTTGCGCGGGCAGGGCGGTTGGCCGGGTGATTGCGGCACCCCATCTGTGCTAAGCGGGGCGCCGGGACCGGACTGGACGAGGTCCCAGGAACCATGGCCAGGAACGATGGCCAGGAACAGTGGACGGTGACATGAGCGGCGATTTCGAGGGCGAGACCAGACCGAGGCGGGAGCCGCTGTTCAATCTGCCCATGGTGGTGATCGTCAGCGTCGGGCTGCTCGTCGCCGTGCATGGGGTGCGGATGCTCCTGTCCGATGCGGACAGCGAGATGGTGCTGGCGCTGATGGCCTTCGCGCCGTCGCGCTACCTGAGTGTCGCGCCCGACGATTTCGTCTGGCCGGGCGGGCTGCCGGCGGCCTTGTGGAGCCCGTTCACCTACGCGCTCCTCCACGTCGACCTGACGCACCTGGTCACCAATTCGGTCGTGTTCGCCTCGATCGCCAATCTCATGGCGCGGCGGATGGGGGCGCTCCGGTTCGTTGCCTTCTGCGTCATCACGGCACCGCTCGCCGCCTTCGGCGAACTCATCATCGCCCCGTTCGAGCCGGCGCCGGTGATCGGGGCGTCCGGCGTGGTTGCTGCCATGATGGGGGCGCTGGCGCGCTTCATGTTTCCGCCCCGCCGTCCGGCGATGATCGGCATGGAACGGCAAGAGGCGGAGAGCGAGGCGACGGGGGCGGATGCGGCGGAAGGCTTCGACGAAGACGACCTGCCGGCGATCCTGAGACCGACGGCGTCGGTTCTGGCAACGCTGAAGCGACCGGCGGTGCTCCAGTTCATCGCCGCCTTCGCCATCATGAACCTGATCCTGTTCTTCGCCGCGCCGATGTTCCTGTCAGGCAGCGGCTCGGGCGGCGTCGCCTGGATGGTGCATGTCGCCGGTTTCGTCGCCGGCTTCTTCCTCTTCCCCTTCCTCGATCCGGTCACTGCCTACTTCCGCGCGCAGAGATCAGCCCGCGGGGCGTGAGCGGCCGCTGCCGCTGCCAAGGTTCCCCTTCCAACGCAACTGGGGCGGAGACCATCGTCTCCGCCCCAGGCATGTCCACTATCGCGTTCCGCCGCCGCTTAGAGCGTGTCCCGTTCGGTAGAAGCGATCCGAACGATAAGGACACGCTCAAGCTATTGAAGCTGGAGCATTTCCTTTCGCTCTGATGATTCCATCTGAGCGGGAAATGCTCTAGGCGGCGGGGAGGAAGTGGTTGATCAGCGCCAGCACGACGAGCAGCACCAGCCCCACGGTGAGGCTGACGCGGACGAGCGTGCGCTCGATGGGCAGGAACGGTTCGGCTTCGTTTTGCTTCAATTCTTCGATCAGACGTTCGTCAGACATGGTCGATCTCCTGTTGCGTTCGGTCTCAACCGGCCAGCGGCGGCTTCACCCCAGCAAAGAACAGCCAGGAGATGAGAAGTCCGACCCAGATGACGAAGCCGAACAGGCTGACGACATAGACGGCCACCAGCTTCGCCAGGCCCTCGCGCCACAGCACTCGGAAGTTCGACGCGACGCCGATGGAGAAGAAGGTCAGGATGAAGAAGATGACGCGGAAGGTGTTGGCTTCCGAGATGAACGGCTTCAGCTTGGCGACACCGACTTCCGGCGACAGCGCCAGCGCCAGACCGACGACGAAGGTGATGACGAAGCCGATGATGAACTTCGGGAAGCGCTGCCAGATCTCGCCCGCGGTGGCGCGCGAGCCGTCCGCCTTGGGTTCGACGTGGTTGGTCCAGATCCAGGCGAGGAGGAAGGCCCAGACGCCGATGAAGATGTCGATGAAGACCTTCACCGTCGCGGTGGTGCCGAGGATCCAGTTCGGGTCGTACTTGATCCCGACGGCTGCATTCTTGGCGTTGATGAGCGCCTCGGTGATGCCACCGGCGGCGACCGCGGCGCCATCGGTCTTGACCGCCAGGCCGACCCAGGCGGCGGCGACCAGCGGCTCGTTCCACAGGAACGTCTGAGCGAGCCACGGAATGATCAGCAGTTCGATGACGGCGAAGACGACGACGAGCGAGGAAACCAGCACGGCGACCTGAGGCCGGGCGCGGATGGCACCCCCGGTCGAGATCGCGGCCGCAACGCCGCAGATCGAGATGCCGGACGCCAGCGGCACGGCCCATTCGCGCTTGAAGCCGAACCAGTTGCGCGCCACCCAATAGACCACCGCCCAGTAGATGAGGTAGGCCTCGATGATCGCCGCGACGCCGCGCAACAGGATCGACGATGCCAGACTGAGCTGGCCGGCCGCGGTCACCGCGACGAAGCCGCCGATCAGCACGATGGCGATCTTGACGTAGAGTTCCGGCAGGATCGCTTCCTTCAGCCAGTCGGCGAATTTCGGGAAGATGTTGCTGATGATCAGGCCGACGATCAGGGCGACGATGAAGCCGCCCTCGTTGGTCAGCTTCAGCGACCAGGAGAGGCCGAATTTCGACAGGTCGGCAGGGGTGACGGCGGCGAAATTGGCCCACGAACCGACGAACCACGACGCATAGGCGATAACGAGCACGACGGCGACGGCCGGCACGAAGCGGGCGATGTCGCGGCCGGCCACCCAGGCGACGAACGACAGGACGATGAGGAAGGCGACGAAGGTGGCGGCCGCGGCGCCCGGACCGCCGAGCCCGGCCCAAGCCTTAGCAAAGGGTGCGAGCGCTACGGTCGGGTCGGTCCACACCGAAGTTGAGACGACCCAACCGGCGAGGTCGGTTCCCGACAGTCCGACGAGGGCGGCGGCGAAGATCACAAGGCCGAGAATGGCGGCGAGCCAATCCTCGTTGAGGCGCGGAGACGCGATCCGCGTATCGGCGGTACTGACGACGGACATGACATGATCCCCCAAATGTCCCACTGGCCCCGCCGGACGGCGTCTGTAACGGAAGACTCGCGACGGGGAGAATAGTATTCCCTCGGCGCAGCGAGGGAAACAAAGGCTGGGGTTCCAAATCGGCGCGACCGTGGGAATGCGCTTTGCGCCGGTAACGGCGAATGGGGACGTTTCTGCTGACGGCGGCCTAGCGCGCGCGACTGGAGGTGCGTTGACGGGGCCGTGTCGGGACTTTCCCAGGCATGGCGCGGATCGGGCGGATACGGTTCAAGCTAGCGGGCCGGCCGACGACGACATTTCGCAGTTTTTTTGACTTTAAAGGACAGGCGCTTGACCCGTGCGCTGGGTCGCGACGCCGCTGCGGCGCGTCGTCGACACTGCCGCAACACCGCCGTTCCGGCAGGACGGCTGCGGGGGATCGCAAAAGTGATCTGGTTTCGCGCGGATAGCCTTCAATGCCCGGCACTGGCATGTTAGATTATCTTTGACAGGTTGAGGCAGTCGGTCTAAAAAACATTATAAGCAGGACAGGGAAGCCATTTGCGAGCCAACCGGTCCCATGAGGCTCGAGGCGAGTCGCCTCAGTCTCTGGCTATTCGTCACGAACTCAAGCGCCAAACCGAGTAAAACAACACGCCCTTGAAGGAGATGGCATGCGCGCCCTGATGATCGAAGCGATCGACCGATGCCTGTTTCGCGACGTCGAAGAACCGAAGCCCGGTCCGGGCGAAGTGCTGATCGATGTCAAGCACGTTGGCCTGTGCGGCTCCGACCTTGCCACATTCACCGGTGCCAACCCGCTGGTCAGCCTGCCACGCATTCCCGGCCACGAGATCGGAGCGGAAATCATCTGCTCGGGTGCCGATGTTCCGGATGAGTTCGCTCCCGGCAAGCGCGTCATCGTCGTCCCCTATACGGCCTGCGGCACCTGCTCGTCCTGCCTGAAGGGCCGGGTGAACGCCTGCCGCTACAACCGCACCCTCGGGGTGCAGCAGAACGGCGGTTTGGCCGAGAAGATCGTGCTGCCCTACGGCAAGCTCATCCTTTGCGACACGCTGAAGCCGCGCCATCTCGCCCTGGTCGAGCCGCTGTCGGTCGGCTTCCACGCCGTGGCGCGCGGCCGCATTACCAGCCAAGACAAGGTGGCGATCATCGGTTGCGGCATGATCGGCATGGGCGCGGTCGCTGGCGCGGTGGCGCGCGGGGCCGAAGTGATCGCCATCGACCTGGGGTCGAAGACCGGGATGGCCCTGAAATACGGGGCCAAGCATGCCATCGACGCCGGAACCGAGAATGTCGTCGAGCGGGTCAATGAGCTGACCGGCGGGCACGGCGCCGACGTCGTCATCGAGGCGGTCGGCCTGCCGGCCACCTTCACCCAGTCCATCGATCTCGCCTGCTTCTGCGGCCGCGTCGTCTACATCGGCTATTCGAAGGCGCCGGTCTCCTACGAAACCCGTTTCTTCAATCTGAAGGAACTCGACATTCTCGGCTCGCGCAACGCGCTGCCCGAGGATTTCAAGGCGGTCGTGACCTATCTCGAAGGTCTCGGCGATCGCCCTGACGACCTCGTCAGCCGTGTGTTCCCCTTCGCCGAGGCCGAAGCGGCCTTGCCGTATTGGAAAGAGCACCGGGCCGATACCTTGAAGATCCTCATCGAGCGCTGAACTGGAGCGTTCCGTTGCCGGAACGCCAAGTGAAAGTCCTCCACCTGTTCGTCTTTACGCCTGTTCCTGTCTGAGCCGTCCGCAGGCTTTCGGGAATATGCTGCAAGGAACCCGTCACATGAAATCACTCGATGCCTCGTTTGCCGGCGGTAGGTCGCGTCCCCGCCCGCGCATTCTGCAGTTTGGCGAGGGCAACTTCCTCAGGGCCTTCGTCGACTGGAAGATCGACCTGATGAACGAGGCCGGCGGCCTCGATTGGGGCGTGATCGTCGTCAGGCCGATCGCCGGCGGCAATCCGCATTGGCTGAACGAGCAGGACGGGCTCTATACCGTCCTGTCGCGCGGCGTCGACGACGACGGCAAGGCCGTGTCGGAATCCCGCCTCGTCGCCAGTGTCCTGCGCGAGATCGGTTCGCACGACGATTGGTCGGCGGTCTTGGAACTGGCGCGCAACCCCGAGATCACTGTGGTCGTCTCCAATACGACCGACGCCGGCATCGCCTATGTGCCGACGGTGACTTACGCCGACGCGCCGCAGATTTCGTTCCCCGGCAAGGTGACGCGGCTGTTGCACGAGCGCTGGAAGGCGTTCGGCGGCTCGAAAGCAAGCGGCTGGCAATTCATCGCCTGCGAACTCATCGATCACAATGGCGATGAACTCAGGCGCATCGTGCTGCAGCATGCCCGCGAATGGGGGCTGGAGCCGGAATTCGTCGCTTGGGTGGAAACGGCGAACGAATTCTACAACACGCTCGTCGACCGCATCGTGCCTGGCTATCCGCGTGCCGATGCCGCCGAGGTCGAGAAGGAACTCGGCTACCACGACCTGTTCATGACGACGGGGGAGTATTTCCACTTCTTCGTCATCGAACAGAAGCCCGGTCAGGCCGATCTGCGCCTGCCGCTCGCCAAATGGGACAGCCATACGATCGTCACGCCCGACGTCGGCCCCTACAAGCTCAGGAAGGTGGCGATCCTCAACGGCGCGCATACCGGGCTTTGTCCGCTCGCGCTCATCTCCGGTGTCGAGACCGTCGGCGAGGCGGTGAGGACAGCGACCGGCGCCAAGTTCCTCGACCGGCTCTTGGGCGAAGAGGTCGTGCCCTTCATCAATCTGCCGAAGGAGGAGCTCGACGGCTTCGCCAAGGCGGTCTTGAGGCGCTTCGCCAATCCCTACATCCGCCATCTCTGGTACGACATCAGCCTGAACGGCCTCGTCAAATACCAGACGCGCAATCTGGAGCGGCTTGAGGCCTATATCGCCAAATTCGGCAGGCCGGCGCCGTTGATGACGCTGTCGCTCGCCGCCTGGCTCGCCTTCTACCTCGGCCGCTTTGCCGGGGCGGAGAAGCTGCCGCCGCGCGATGCGCCGGCGATCCTGGAAAAGGTCAAGGCGATCGGTGTGCTCGACGATGGTACGCCCGCCGGCCGCGCGGCGATGGTATCGGCCTACCTCGGCGAGACCGCATTCTGGGGCCGCTCGATTGAGCGGGCCGATCTGAAGGCGGCGGTAATAGCCGATTTTGCCAAGCTGACGGAGACGCCGCTCACGTTTGAGCGTCTCTCGGCCCTGATCGACGCGCTCTAGGAGACCGCATGACGGACGTCATCAAAATCCACGCCGCCGACGACGTCGCGGTGGCTCTCGCCCCCCTTGCCTCGGGCACCTATGTGCCCGAATTCGGGGTGACGCTCGGCGACGATATCCCGCAGGGGCACAAGTTCGCACTGCACGCGCTCACCCCCGGCGCGCGGGTCGTCAAATACGGGGCGGTCATCGGCCAGGCGGTCGCTGACATCGCGCCCGGCCGTCACGTGCATGTGCATAACCTGAAGACCGTGCTCGGCGATGTGCTCGAGTACTCCTATGCCGGCACCGGGGAGGGGCCCGCCGCCGCCAAGGCAAAAGAGGTGCCGACCATCCTCGCCTACGAGCGGGCGAACGGAGAGATCGGCATCCGCAACGAGCTGTGGATCATCCCGCTCGTCGGCTGCATCAACGGTCTGGCAGAGAACATCGCGCGGCAGGTGACGGCGGCCAACATCCTGCCCGAAGGCTCCGCCGCGCGGGTGCTGAGCCATCCCTACGGCTGTTCGCAGTTGGGCGACGACCTCGCCAATACGCGCGGCATCCTGCAGAATTTTGCCCGCCACCCGAATGCCGGCGGCGTGCTGATCCTGGGGCTCGGCTGCGAGAACAACACGCTGCCGCTGTTCAAGGAGCATCTCGATCTGCCGGATTCTGCTCGCGTGAAGTTCATCATCACGCAGGAGGTCGGCGACGAGATGGCGGTATCGCTCGATGCCTGCCGCGAACTGGCCGGGCTGATGCATGCCGACAAGCGCGTCCCCGTCGGGGCCGACCGGCTGAGGATCGGATTGAAGTGCGGCGGCTCGGACGGGTTCTCCGGCATCACCGCCAATCCGTTGCTCGGCGCCTTCTCCGACTGGCTGACCGGCCTCGGCGGCACCACGGTGCTGACCGAAGTGCCGGAGATGTTTGGTGCCGAGCAGATCCTGATGGCGCGTGCCGAAAACCGCGAGGTGTTCGACAAGACCGTCAAGCTGATCAACGACTTCAAGGGCTACTACGTCGCCAACAACCAGCCGATCTACGAGAACCCGTCGCCGGGCAACAAGGCCGGTGGCATTTCGACCTTGGAGGAGAAGTCGCTCGGCTGCACGCAGAAGGCCGGTCGCGCCATGGTGCGCGACGTGCTGCCCTACACCGGCCACATCTCGAAGCCTGGGCTGAACCTCCTGTCGGCGCCAGGCAACGATGGCACGTCGGTGACGGCCTTGGCGGCATGCGGTTGCCACATGGTGCTGTTCACCACCGGGCGCGGCACGCCACTCGGCGGCATCGTGCCGACGGTGAAAGTAGCGACCAATTCGTCGCTGGCCGAACGGAAGGGCAATTGGATCGACTTTAACGCCGGACCGATCGCCACCGGCGCTTCGACGGTCGAAGCGATGGTCGAGCCGTTCAGCGAGGCCATTCTCGCCTTTGCTTCGGGCAAGACCACCCGCAACGAGGAGAATGGCATCGCCGAAATCACTATCTTCAAGTCTGGCGTCACGCTCTGACGAGAGGAGGTCGCTTTCTGATCAGGCCCTGCGCCTGATCCGAAATTCCGCTCCAGGCCCCTCCCGGCCCGGTCCGGATTGACTGTGGCCAACCGCCACGCGGCGCGACGTGTTTTGAGCGAAACACATCATGCCGCGGGCAGCATGAACTGGAGCCAGTTCTCGTCATTCAGATGTCTTTATCTGAACGGAACAGGCTCCAACGGCCAACCGCCGGCTTTCCGCCCCTCCGTCTGGGCCGGGGAGCCGGCGTTTTCTTTTGGACTTGTCGGGTGTGACCGGGAGCGCTTGAGGCATCGGCCCTCCCTCGATCGGGCGGCTGGCAGCCTGCGGCCCTGCTGCCGGGATCACGCCTTGCCGGTCTTCATCGAGGCCAGCAGCGTCAGCCGGGCGGTGCGGAGATGGCCGAGCACGGCGGCGCGGATCGAGGTGCGGTCGCGCGACCGGAGCGCCTTGATGTAGTCCATGTGTTCGCTGAGTGCGGTCCGGTTGCGCTCGTCCTCGTCGACCGGGTTCCACTGGTAGTGGTAGTGGAACACGAAAGAGCGGACGTAGGAGAAATTGTCGACGAAGCGGTTTTCCACGACGGAATTGATGAGTGTGTGGAATTCGCGGTCGAGCGAGGGGAACTCGCGCTTGCGCTCGTCGAAGGCGCGGAGGAAGTCGCGGTGTTCGGCCTCGATCTCGTCGAGCTTTTCCCAGGCCGGATGGTCGAGCGGCAGATCGCCGAAGACTTCCGCTGCCCTCAATTCGAACATCTCGCGCACGTCTGACAATTCGCGCGCGAACGCCCGGTCGAAGCCGCGGAACACCCAGGAGCCGTTCGACTGCCGGGCGATCAGGCCGACCTGGGTGAAATGGCTGAGGTATTCTCTGACGACGGATGGCGACACGGACAGCCGCCGGGCGATCTCGGTGATGTTGATCTGCTGGCCGGGGCCGATCTCCTCGTGCTGGATCAGCTCCATGATGCCGCGTTCGACGGTCTCCTGGGCAAGCTCGGTCTCGTTGTCGGCGAAGAGTTCGCTCGGGTTCGGATGACGGCGGATGATGCGGGCCGCATCCTCCTTCGCCTCGAGAATGCCGGCGGCCATCAAGGCATCAATGATCTTCCGGACCGTGGTGCGGCTGACGCTGAGTTCGCGCGCCAGCGCATGTTCGGAATCGAATTCGCTGCCTGGCGCGCGGCCGGCGACGAGGGTCAGAACTCGGTTGTAGGCGCGCTTGAAGATCGCGTCGTTGCGCACTGCAACTCTCCGTCGTGCGGTCCGGCGCAGAGGACGGCCCCGGGTGGTCAGTCGGTCGGCCTCGGCACTGCCGCTTCGCCGGATATGGCAACGGGCAGTGCGCTCGAATTCGCCGAAAGCATGGTCCTTTAGCGATTATAAACCGGAGATCGACGAAGTCCAAACGGAATTCGGCCAAACGGAAATCGGTCCTTCGGCTAAGGCAGGATGCGTTCAGATGGGATCACCGAGGCGATCCATCCGAAAGCTGAATCACGGCGCCAGCGAGAGCCTAGAGCGCTGATTCAGCTGCCACTTCATTCGATGTGACGGCATCGCGCTGCAGTGGCGCCCGCGAGGTCCGGAGTTGTGATCGCAGGAGATGGCGGCCGGCGAGGACTGTCGGCCACATATATGGACTTGCACGTAAGGGAAACTGTCACCATCATGTCATGGGGAGCGGCAGTCCGAATACGGGCGCTGCACCAAGCCGGCTGCACCGTCTTGCCATGGCGGGACGCTTGCCGGCTGACGAACGGGTGGCGGACGTTCGGCCGGCAGGTCGGCGACTGTCCCCGGTGGAGCGCCGCGTCAGGAGCGACGGTCCTTGAGAGATCGCTCCGCCGCGGGCTTCCGGATTCACAACGATCGGGAGGGTCCTATGACGACGGTTGCCAACATTCTCAGCCAGAAGGGCCGGCGCGTGATCACCGCGCGGGCCGAGCAGACGCTTGCGGAAATCTGCGATCTCCTCGCAGCCAACAAGATCGGCGCGGTCGTTCTGACCGACGGCGACATGCACATCGACGGAATCCTGTCGGAACGCGATATCGTCCGGGCCATCGCACAGGAGGGGGCTGCGGTCCTGGCCATGCCGGCGAGCGGGCAGATGTCGCGCCACGTCGTCACCGCACG
>JARLIT010000088.1 GCA_031291575.1 Ancalomicrobiaceae bacterium | reverse complement strand
CCCGCGTCGCGCGTCACCTTCACCACGTCCTTGAAGAAGGCCTCGTCGTCCATGAAGTCGAGCGAGAACAGCGACACGGCCTGCAAGTCGATGCGGCCCTGCCATTCGGCGCGCTTGGCCTTGAACACCTCGAACGAGGTGTGGTGCTGCAGTCCGACGCTGTCGAGATGAGTGCGGATCAGTCGGGTGCCGTGGGCGTAGGCCGCGCGAAGCGAGAACTCCATGCGCGCCAGGACATCCTCGGCCCGCCAGTTGGCGTCGCGATCGCGGGTGACGGCCTGGAGCGCGCCCATGAAGGTGCCATCCGGATTGGCCTCGCGCTCCCAGATGTGGCCCTTGTCGAGATGGGTGTGCATGTCGGTGAAGCACGGCCAGAGCATGCCGCCGGCAAGGTCCAGTCGCGGCAGTTCGGCCGGCGCCGCACCCACGGCCAGAATGGCGGCGATGCGGCCGTCGGCGATGACGAGATCGGCGCCGACAAGGCCCTCGCGTCCCTCCCCTGCGACCGGCCGGGCAAGCAGCACCGCGGGCAGCGTGGCGTTGGCCAGGACGAAGCGCGGCGCATCCGGCGGAATGGCAAAGTCGGAGGACATCAGTTTTCCCTTTCGATGCTGCTCTCGTGCCAGCGATGGAGCACGAGCCATGCCACGAAGGAGGTCAGCGCGAAAATGGCGACGCCGAGCGCGGACAGCATCAACAGCGCGGCGAACAGCCGGGGGATGTTGAGGCGGAACTGCGATTCCATCAGCCGGAAGGCAAGACCCGAGCCGGCGCCGGCCGAGCCGGCAGCGAATTCGGCCACCACAGCGGCGATCAGCGACAGCCCGCCGCCGATCTTCAATCCCGTCATGAAATACGGCTGCGCCGCGGGGATCTTCAGGTGCCACAGCGTCTGCATCCACGAGGCGCCGTACAGTTCGAACAGGTTCAGATGGTTGTGATCAACGCTCTTCAGGCCCTGAACCATATTGGAAAGGATCGGGAAGAAAGCCACCAGGAAGGCGCAGATCAACAGCGCCATCTGCGTCGTCGGCGTGTAGATGAGGATCAACGGCGCGATGGCGACGATCGGCGTCACCTGCAGGATCACGGCGATCGGATAGAAGGCGAGTTCGAACCAGCGCGACTGCACGAGGAGGATGGCGAGCACAGTCCCGCCGACGAGCGCCAAGCCAAGCGCCATGAAGGTGATCTTGGTCGTCACCACGAAGGCCGGCCACAGAATCGGCCAATCCTTGATGAGCGCGGCGGCGACCGCGCCCGGATCGGGCAGGATATAGGGCGGCGTGCCCGTCAGCTTCACCACCGCCCACCAGGCGGCGACGATGACGCCGAGGACGGCGAGCGGAATAAAGACTTTCAGCGCGAGGTCCTGTGCGGCTTGCCCATTGCCGTTGGCCATCAGTGCCCTCCCTCGCCGTACATCGCCTGGCTCAGCGAATGCGATACCCGTTCGCAGGTCATGCGGTAGGATTCCGAGGTGCGAAATTCCTCGTCGCGCACCGCGCCCTGGTTGACCTCGAAATCCTCGTGGATGCGGCCGGGTCGCGCCTTCATCACCACGATCCGCGTCGACAGATAGGCGGATTCGAACACCGAATGGGTGACGAAAACGACCGAAACGCCGGTCTCCGCCCACAGCGTCAGCACGTCGTCGTTGAGTTTCTGGCGGGTGATCTCGTCGAGCGCGGCGAACGGTTCGTCCATCAAGAGGAGTTTCGGTCGCGTCACCATGGCGCGGGCGATCGACACGCGCATCTTCATGCCGCCGGACAGTTCGCGTGGGAATGCCTTGCGGAACTCCGTCAGGCCGACGGTCTTCAGCGCGTCCTCGACGAGCCGGCTGGCCGATGTCCGCGACTGTCCCTTCAGCTGCAGAGGCAGATAGACATTGTCGAACACGTTGCGCCAGGGCAGCAGCGTCGGCTCCTGGAAGACGAAGGAGATATCGCTCTCGGGCTTGCCGTTCGGATTGATCCGCGTCGACGGCCAGTCGATCGAGCCGGAGGAGGCGCCGCCGAGGCCGGCGATGATTCTGAGCGCCGTCGACTTGCCGCAGCCGGAGGGGCCGAGCAGGCTGACGAATTCCCCGGGCCGGACGGTCAAGGACACGTCGGTCAGCGCCTGGGTGCCGTTCGAAAACAGCTTCGACACCGACCGCATGGCAAGAAGCGGGCGCGTCGGCTGGATGTGTGTATCCACAGCGGTGTTCATTCCTGATGACGGCGGCTTTGCCGCCTGGGCCTGATGACGGCGGCTTCACCGCTCGGCTCGATGATGGCCGCTTGGCCTGTCGACGGTCGTCCGCCCCGGCCTCCCGGGGCGGACCTCGATTGCGGGGCCCGTTACTTCTTCAGCGCCAGACCGACGCCCTTGCAGACGAACTTGGTGGTGAAGGCCTTCTTGTAGTCGGTGTCGGCCTTCACCACCTTGATCTTCACCAGCGTATCGAAGAACGCCTTGTACTTCTCGTCGGTCATGCAACCGATACCCTTCGACAAGGCTTCGCCCGATTCCAGAATGCCGTATTCCTTCATCTTGGCAATCGAGAAGGCGATCTGACCATCCGTCATCTCCGGATTATCTTTCTTGATCGCCTCGTTGGCGGCCTTGTTGTCGCCGTAGAGATAATTGTACCACCCCTCGATCGAGGCATCGACGAAGCGCTGCACCAACTCCGGCTTCTTCTCGACGAGGCTCACCTGGGCGGCGATCGTGGTCGAATAGGGCGCGAAGCCTTCATCGGCAAGGAGGAAGACAACGGGCTTGAAGCCGCCCTGTTTCTCGATCTCATAGGGCTCGGAGGTGAGATAGCCCTGCTGCGCCGACTTCGGATCGGCCAGGAACGGCGCCGGGTTGAACGTGTAGGGCTTGAACTGCTCGTCGCGGAAGCCCTGGAAATTCCCCTTCATCCATTCGAAGAAGGTCGTATAGCCCTCCTTTCCGAGGAACAGCGTCGAGGCCTTGGCGAGGTCGGCGAACTTGTCGATGCCCTGGCCGGGATGAGCGAGGATGACCTGCGGGTCCTTCTGGAACATCGCGGCGACGTCGGTGATCGGAACGCCGGCTTCGACCGCCGACAGTTCGCCCATGCTCGAGCCCATGTAGAAATCGATCTTGCCGGCGATCAGCAGCGCTCCGTTCACCGCCTGCGGGCCGCCCTGGACGATGGTCACGTCGAGCCCGTACTTCTTGTAGGTGCCGTCGGCGATGGCCTGGTAGTAGCCGCCGTGCTCGGCCTCCGCCAACCAATTGGTGCCGAAGGTGACTTTGTCGGCGGCTTCGGCCCCGACAGACAATCCGAGGCCGCAGAAGGCCGAGATCAGGCCGAGGGTGAGCTTTCCGTGCATGTTCGGTCTTCCCCTGTCATGACGCGTACGGCCCCTTGACACGAGGCCTCGGCAAGGGACTGGAGCACTTGCATCGAGCCTTGAAAAGCATCAAATTGCGTTCGCTTTGATGCCTTTTTGGCACTCCGATAGGGATTGTTGCTTATCCGGGCGCGGTGCCTAGACTTTGAGCAGGAGGTTGCCGATGTTGCACTCACGTAAGCTCCTATACATCAGCGAAATTGCCAGATGCGGCTCAATCCGCAAGGCCGCCGAGCGGATGAATGTGGCCTCCTCGGCCATTAATCGGCAGATTCTGGCGTTCGAGGAGGAACTGGGCTCGCCGATCTTCGAACGACTGCCGCGCGGCCTTAGACTTACGTCGGTCGGGGAGCTCTGTGTCGAGCACATCCGCGAGGTCCTGAAGAATTACGAGAAGCTGCAGGGCCGCATCAAGAACCTGAAGTTGCCGCAGGCCGGCAAGGTGTCTATCGTGACGACGATCGGCTTGGCATCGGGGCCGCTGCCGGCGCTGATGGCGAAGTTCATCGCCGACCACCCGCGCATCCGGGTGCTGGTCAGGAGCGACGGCGGGGTCACGACCACGATGCCGGTGATCGCCGGCGAGGTCGACCTGGGGCTCGGCTTCAATATCCCGACGCTGCCGGGCATCCGGTCGCTCGCCAACTTCGAGGTCCCGCTCGGCGCGGTTCTGCCGGTCGATCACCGGCTGGCCCGACAGGATCGGGTGAGCCTGGTCGATCTCGTGCAGGAGCGGCTGGTGCTGGGATTGCCGGGAACGTCCTTACGCGACACCATCAACCTCGCCTTGGCGCCGCTGCCGATCTCGGTCGAGCCGGCGCTCGAGACCAATTCGTCGGAAATGATCCGCAGTCTGGTGCGCCAGGGGGCCGGGGTCTCGCTCTTGAATCCGCTGGATGTCCTGGTGGAGACGCGGCGCGGTGAACTCGTCTACCGGCCGCTCAGCGATGGCCATGTCCGCCCGCAGCCGATGAAACTGTTTGCCCGCGCGCGCGCCAGCCTCGACGCTGCGACCAGCGTCTTCGTCGAATTCATTCTGGCCGAACTGGTCGAAATGATCCGCGAGACGACGGGCGGCCACGGACTGATGGGCAAGCCTCAGCCGGTGTAGAGGTTCGACAGGGAATAGTGCGTCAGATCCTCGATCAGCTCGACGAAGGCCTCCGCCACGTACCGGCAATAGCGTTCGCCCTTCTCGGCCGTTGCCTTTGAGGCATCGCCGACGACGCCTTTCGGGTTCAGGTCGTGCGCCACCCAGGCCAGTGCATGCGGCGGCAGCGGCTGCAGATACTTGGTGTTCGCCTTCATCCATTCGGCCTTGGAGACGAAGTTCTCTGCCTTGTCCAGCCGCACCAGATCCGGGCGGAAGTACAGCATCATGGAGGTCTCCACCTCACCGCCGTGGATGCCGTAGGCCATCTCGTGCCGGCTGAACAGACCTTCTGGGCTGCCGAAGCGGCTCCACTGCGTCCCCACCACCGCCATCTGGAAGCGCACGCGCATCTCGCGCGCCACAATGCTCATCAGGTCGAGATTGCCGCCGTGCGAGTTGACGATGATCATCTTCTTCACGCCGGCTTCCGCGACTTTCTGTCCGATCGCCGTCCACACCGGGATCAGCAGCTCGGCGGGAAACGACAGCGTTCCCGGGCCGTAGATGTGTTCGTTGGCCTTGCCGATCTCCTGGGTCGGCAGCACCAGAACCTTCAGATGCGCTGGCAGGATCTTGCGAACCTCGGCGAGCATGCCGTTGGCGATCGCGACGTCAGTGGCGACCGGCAGATGCGGTCCGTGCTGCTCGGTCGAGGCCAGCGGCAGAATGGCGATCGTGGTTTCCGCATCGAGCGCGCTAAATTCCGGGCTCGTCAGCTCATTCCAGTAAAAGTGCGCTGTCATCGCCGGTCTCCGTTCGCATCCCACTGAACGGAACTAGGCAAAACGAGAGGCGCTGAAAAGCATCAATTTGCGCTCGATATGATGCCAAATTGCGAGAGGTGTCCGAGCCCGTGGCGCAATTGCGCGAAAGCCCGCCAACTCCTGGCCGACGGATGCGGCCGACGGGCCTGCCACCACGGTAACGTTTTGGAGAGAAGGCTGGGGAGCGCGGGCTATCCGGTTTTCCGCAATGCCCCTGACCGCGGCCGAGATCGCCGCCACCACGGCGACCGCCGGTTCGGCCCGTCAGCCGACGTCGACCATCACCTTCATGATCTCCGCGCCGTTGCTGTCGATGTAGCGATAGGCGTCGCTCCAATCGGCAAAGTCGAAATGGCGTGAGACCAGCGGGCGGATGTCGATCTTGCCATCCAGGAGCCTGACGGCCTCCAACCAGTCCTCCTTCCAGTACATCATGCTGCCGGCCAGGACGACCTCGTGCTCGCCGACCACCGCCATGTCGACCGTCGGCGGCTTGCCGTAGACGCCGACGATCAGGATCGTGCCGCCCTTCTCGATCGCCGCAACCGCAGAGGCGAGCGAAGCCTCGGCACCGGCCGCCTCGAAGGCGAGATCGAAACCAGCAGGACCGAAGGCGCCGCGCGCCGCATCGGCGAGCGTCGTCCGGCGGACGTCGGCCGCGTGGTCGACGCCCGAACGGCGCGCCACCTCGAGGCGGTGTGGAGCGACGTCGGTGATCAGCACCGAGCCGGCACCGCGCGCCTTGGCCACCTGGGCAATGAGGTTGCCGATGGTGCCGGCGCCGAGAACGACGACATTACGGCCGCTCAAGTCGCCGGCACGGCTGCAGGCATGCACCGCCACCGCCACCGGCTCGACGAAGGCACCCTGATCGAGGGAAAAAGCCTCGGGCAGCGGCACCAAGCGGTCGGCCGGCACATTGTAGAACTCGCGTCCGCAGCCATCGGCCTGGAAGCCGCGCACCTTGAGGTTCTCGCAGATATTGAACCGGCCCTTGCGGCAGGGATTGCAGGTGCCGCAGACGATCTGCGGCAGCGCCGTCACGTTTGCCCCGATCGCCGGCGGATCGACAACGGCCGCCCCGACGGCCGCAACGACCCCCATGAACTCGTGGCCCTGGATGACGGGATAGGGCGTGAACGGATGATGGCCATGCCAGACGTGGATGTCGGAGCCGCAGATGCCGATCTGACGGACGCGGATCTGCACCTCATCCGGCGCGGGCGGCGCAACGGGAACATCGAGAAAGCGGATCTTGCCCGGTGCATCCATGATCGACTGTCGCATCGTCTCTTCTCCCTGATCTCGGACATCCTGGGCCGGCCGGTGGCAGCGCCATCGTGCCCACCGACTCCTCTTGCAGCGGCGCCGGCCCTCCCCGAGGGCGCGCCGCCGTCGCTTTGGCCGTCTCACACCGTCTTCAGCATGCGGCCGTCGACGAAAGTGGTGGAGCCGACGCTGTGGCTCGCCTTGTCCGAGCGGCTGGCGTCGGACGCTCCGCAAACGCCACAAGGGGGTGGCCGGCAATACGCGAGCGCGTCACGTTGACTTGCTAGGCGTTCGTCGTGCATAGCTATGCACTATTCGTTTTTTCCGTCAAGCTGGCCTTTCGCGGACTTGTTCCGGCCGGATGAGGCGGGCAAACTCATGTAGCGGAACACGCCCGATACGCTGCGCCGCCCCACGCGCAGCCTGCGCTTTGACAAGGCCGCCGAAACGCTGATCGGCTGCGCTGATCACTCGATCGAGCGGTCATGTCTGCCGGCGCTCACCGCCGGGCGCTGGCGGCAGAGTGCGCTCCAAGAAAGGACGACGGCTGCGGATGACGGAGAGGGCTAAGAAATACGCTTCCTCGACCGATGTCGCCCGGCTCGCCGGGGTGTCGCAATCGGCGGTGTCGAGAACCTACAAGCCCGGTGCAAAGGTCTCCGAGGAGACGCGAAGCAAAGTGCTCAAGGCCGCCGCCGAACTCGACTACCGGCCGAGCCTCATCCCCCGCATCATGTTGACGCATCGCTCGAACCTCGTCGCGATCGTGATCGGCGGCATGTACAACCCGTTCTATGCGGCCGTGCTCGAACGCTTCACCGTCGGGCTGCAGGACGCCGGCAATCAGGTACTGCTCGTCCATGCCGACAGCGGCCATTCGCTCGACGCCGCCATCCCCAAGCTGGCGAGCTACCGCGTCGACGCCATCGTCAGCGCTCTGGCGATCCTGTCGCCGCGATCGGCCGACGAATTGGCGCGGTTCAAGATCCCGGTCGTTTCCTTCAACACGCCGGTCAGGAACGAATGGGTTTCCTCGGTCTGCTGCGACAACGTTGGGGCGGCGCGCGCTCTCGCCGATCTGATGCTGACGCGCGGCGGTCGGCGCTTCGGTTGCATCTCCGGTCCGACGGCAAGCCCGGCGAGCGACGAGCGCCTCGCTGGCTTCCGGACGGGTCTGGCGATGCGCGGCATCGAGGATCTCGTCACCGCGACCGCCGATTTCCGCTACGAGGGCGGCCGCGAAGCGGCGCTGCGGCTGTTCGCGGCCCCGCGCCATCCCGATGCGCTGTTCTGCGCCAACGATCTGATGGCGCTCGGCGCCATCGATGCCCTGCGCCGTGACCTCGGTCTGCGGGTCCCCGAGGATGTCATGGTGGCCGGCTTCGACGACATCCCGTCGGCCGCCTGGGGCGCCTACGAGCTGACGACCTTTCTGCAGGATGGACGGCGCATGGTCGACGAGGCACTCGCCATCCTCAAGACCGCCGCCACCGCGCACGGACCGGTCGGCGACGTCGCCGTCGACGTGCCGGCACGTCTCATCGAGCGGCGGACAACGCAGCGCGAACCAGCCTGACCGGTTGACCGGCGGGCCGGGCCACCGGCAAATAGTGGCACGCACCCGAACGATCGGACGATTTCCGGCGCGACGCCGCCCCATCGCTGATCGCATCCATCCCCACCCCAACCGCCAACATACAGGCGCGGCCGGTGAGCTCAGCGCTTCTCCGGACCAGCCGACAGGGAGACCGCCAAGATGGCCGAAGCCAAGAAACGAACCATTTCGATCGACGACATCAAGGCGCAGGAAGCCGCGCTCGTCTTCGCCTCCTTCACCGAAGAGGCGGCCTACGCGGTTGGCAGCGCCATCGTCGCCGCCGCAAAGGCGGCATCCGCGCCGGTCGTCATCGACATCCGCACGCCCGACCGCACGCTGTTCCACGCCGCGCTGCCCGGCTCGACCCCCGACAACGACCAGTGGGCGCGGCGGAAATCGAACTCGACACTACGCTTCCACCAGCCGTCGCTTCTGATCGGCTGCCTGAAGGAACAGAAGGGCGAGCCGATCTCGTCGGACTACGGTCTCGACCCCCTGCACTATTCGGCGCACGGCGGCAGCTTCCCGGTGCGGGTCGCCGGCGTCGGCGTCGTCGCCGCGATCACTGTGTCCGGCCTGCCGCAGGAAGACGACCACCGGATGGTCGTTGCCGCACTTGAGGCTTACCTTGGTAAGGTCAGCTGACCCCTGGTAAGCAGTGGTAAGCGGCCCTTTCCCGGCGACGATTTCATCAATCCCGCCAATAGTTGTCGGGCGGCGGGCCGTAGTCCGCCAGCACCCAACGGCAGACGGCGCTGGCGTCGAACGGATAACGCGCCTCGATCTCCGGCGTCAGCCCGAGGCCGGGCGCGGTCGGGCGCAGGAGCCGGCGAGACGCTCCAGTCAGCCCTGCCTTAGGCGCCGGTTGAGGCCGGTTAAGGCCAGTAATGCGTCGCCGTCACGCCCCGCGGCGCACCGCCATGGCGCGGCCGGGCGCCAACAGGAACGGCGGCAGATAGGCCGGAATATTGCTCAAGGGCAGCACCTCCGGCTTCAGCCGGATGCCGAGTTCATCGATCATGAAGGCGCGGCGACGCTCGATGCGCGTCCAGGCCTCAGGGTGGCGGGCGGCAAATTCGGCTCTCAGTTCGGCATCGGCGAGGATCAATCCGTCCTCGATGTTGGTGGTGAACCAGGGCGAGTTGGTCGCCGGGATGATGTCGACCTGCAGCGCCATGCCGGACTTCAGTTCGATCCGGCTCCCTGCCGCGATCGGCGAATTCAGCCACTCGTCGAGGTGGATCTGGTGGCCAGGATTGAGCCCGATGCCGAAGAAGGGATCGGCGAGCCGGCTCACCACCACATCGTAGAGTTCGCCGCCGGTAACCCCGATGCCAATCGTCTCGTACCAGGCTGCGACCGCCGAGAAATACGGCGCGACCAGCTTTTCGACGTAGTCGCGGATGCCTTGCGGCAGCTCTTCGGCCGAGGCGACCAGGAAGCCGGCGCGGGAATTGAGCGCGCCCCACACGCCGTAAGCCATGGTGACCGGCTCGCCGCGCTCGATCACCTTCCCCGACGGGCTCGGCAGGCCGTAAGACGCGCGCCGCCCAGAGGAGAGCATCAGGTGGGCCGACAGTGGCAGCCCGTTGTAGCCGATCAGCCGGGTCGCAGCCTGCTCGGTGATGCCCGGTTTCAGGCCGAACAGCACATTGCGGACACCTTGCGAGGTGAAGGTCGAGGCATATTCGAACTGGGCCAGCTGATCGACGTCGTTGAATACCCTGAGGCCGGTCTCGGCATCCATGAAGATGTCGGTAGCATTGACGGCCTTGCCCGTCGGGCCGACGAGCGCGCGCAATGTGTCGGCGATGTAGGAGGGGATTTCCAGCGAGGTCTCGTCGAGGCCTGGATCGCCCGGCCCGAAGTACTTCCAGCCGACCACCCCGATCTTCTGGCCGGTGCCGAGCCCGCGCGCGGCGAGGATCTCGGCGATGGCGCGGTTGCGGTCTCGCGGCTGGCCCAACAGGCTGAACGTCTGGAACAATTCCCGCTCGAGCCGGACGGACGCCAATTCGGCATAGCCCCAGCCTTCGTTGCCGATGAGAAGCGCCGGCACCGCACCGGGCTTCAAGACGAGCAGCGTCTCTTCGAAGCGCGGGTCGTAGCCGGTCAGATACGCGACATTGGCGCTGTGCTCGCGATCGCCGTAGACGACCAGCGCATCGAAACCGCGTGCCGCCGCACGTTTCAGCGCCGTCTCGATCCGCGCCTCATAGGTCGCGGCCGGGATCACCGGCTCGACGGTGGGTTCGCCGAAGTCCGGCAGCTGTAGCGCGACGACGGCGACGGCGGGATTGAGACCACTCATGAGGAGGCTCCTGGCTCAGTCTATCAATCGGGAAAACGCGGTACTGCGCGCCGGATCGCAAGGTCCCCCTTGACAACGGCGAACGGTGGCGAGGATAGTTGAAACCGGTTTCACTGACAAGCCGAGGCACCCCTTGCGGCTCGACCTCTCCCTCCTCATTCCGTATATCGGCCTCCTCGCCGAGGGCGCCGTCATGACGCTCGAGATCGCGGTGCTGTCGCTCGCCGGCAGCGTCGTCCTCGGCATGGTGGTGGCGATCGCGCGAGCGGGAAAGAGCGCCACAATGCGCCGCATTGCCTTTTTCTATGCGGACGTGTTCCGCAACGTGCCGTTCATCGTGCAGCTGTTTTTCTTCTATTACGGCCTGCCGGAGATCGGCATCTACATCGACGCCTTCACCACCGGCGTTGTGGCCCTGTCGATCGCCGGCGGCGCCTATGCGTCGGACGTCATCCGCGCCGGCATCCTCGCCATCGACGACGGCATTCTCGAAGCAGCCGAGGTGAGCGGTCTTTCCCGGCGCAAGATCTTCACCCTCATCGTCCTGCCGATCGCGCTTCGCACCTCGGTCCGGCCGCTCGGCTCGGTGCTGATCAACATCATCCTGACCTCGTCGGTCCTGTCCACCATCACGCTCAATGAGCTGACGGGGCAGGCACGCATCGTCTCCTCCGATACGTTCCGTCCCTTTGAGGTCTATGTCGTCCTTCTCGCCGTCTATGGCGTCCTGACCTATCTGGTCTCGACGGGCGTCAGCATGCTGCATCGTCGCCTCAACCGCGACCTCCAGCCGGAGGTCAACTGATGCGGTATACCGATTTCACCCCCTACGATCTGGTGCTGTTGGCGCAGGGGCTCGGCGTGACGCTGTGGGTATTCCTGGTGACCACGGCCATCGGGGTGACGATCGGCCTCGTCTGGGGCATCGTGCGGTTCTACCGCGTGCCGGTGTTGACGCCGGTGATCAGCTTCGTCTCGGAGTTCCTGAAGAACTCGCCGGTGTTGGTGCAGCTGTTCCTGGTGTTCTTCGGCGTGCCGGGGCTCTTGCACGTCGACATGAGCCCGATTCTGGCCGCCACCATCACGCTCAGCGCCAATACGGCCGCCTTCATCTACGTCATCGTGGTTTCGGCGATCGAATCCGTCGGCCGCGACCAGATCGAGGCGGCACGCGCCTTCGGGCTGACGCGCTGGCAGGTGCTCAGGCACATCATCGCGCCGCAAGCGGTCGCCTTTTCCGCCGGCCCATTGACCGCGCTGCTCGTCAACCAGCTGCAGGTCACCTCGCTCATTTCGGTGATCGGGGTGATGGACCTCGCCAAGATCGGCGCCAACCTGAACCTCAGAACGCTGAAGCCCTTCCTCGTGTGGACCGCGGTCGGCGCGCTCTACTACGTCTCCGCCAAGCTGATCGCCCTGATCGGCGCCCGTATCGAAGCCCGCCTGAGGGCATATGCCGCTTTCCGAGGCCTTTGACATGCTGATCGTGGAAAATGTCGTGAAGGCCTTCGGCTCGCTTGTCGTCCTCGACGGGGTCAGCCTCACGGTCAAGCCCGGCGAGGTGGTGACGATCCTCGGCTCCTCCGGCTCCGGCAAGTCGACGCTGATCCGCTGCATCAACGGCATCGAAAAGCTTGATGCCGGCCGCATCACCGTCGACGATTTCGACGTTACGAAACCGCGCGAGCTGGCCGAGGCGCGCAAGCGCTCCGGCACGGTGTTCCAGTTGTTCAATCTCTACCCGCACATGACGGCGCTGAGCAACATCACGCTGGCGCCGATCGAGGTGTTGAAGCGGCCGCGCGCCGAGGCCGAGGCCGAGGCACGGGCGCTGCTCGCTTCCGTCGGGCTTGAGGACAAGGTCGACGTCTATCCGGCGCAGCTTTCCGGCGGCCAGCGCCAGCGCGTCGGCATCTGTCGGGCCCTGGCCATGAAGCCGCGCTACCTCCTCCTCGACGAGGTGACCAGCGCGCTCGACCCGGAAATGACGTCGGAAGTGCTCGACATTCTCGCCAAACTGGCGCGCGACGGCACCACCATGGTGTTCGTCACCCACGAAATCGAATTCGCCCGCCGCATCTCCGACCGCATCGTGTTTCTGGAGAAGGGCAAGTTGATCACCAACCTGCCGACGGCCGAGTTCTTCTCCGCAGCGGGCGGGTTGGCCTTGCCGCGGGTGGCGCAGTTCCTGTCCAAAATGCAGAAAGCCTGATCAAACATGCTTCTAATCGCCAATGCCGAAGCCTGGCCGGGGTTCTCAACCACGGTCGACCAGTTGAAGGCCGGAACCGACAGCCTCGAAGCCATGATCGCCGGCATCTCCAAGGTCGAGGCCGAGCCCAAGGTGAGGAGTGTCGGCTATGGTGGCTGGCCCAACATGCTCGGCGTGATGGAATGCGACGCGGCCGTGATGAACGGCGACACCCGTGAGATCGGCGCCGTCGGCGCGGTTCCGGATACGCTGAACGTCGCCGCGCTGGCGCACGAGGTGATGAAGCGGCTGCCACATGTGATGCTGACCGGCGCTGGCGCTCGGCGCTTCGCCAGCGAGATCGGCCTTCCCGTCAAAGACATGCTGCTGGACGACAGCCGCCGCGTCTGGTGGGAGCGGCTGAAGCGCGAGCTCAGCCCGGCGGATCTCAAGGTCTTCCCCGATCTGCCGCTGGCGCCGCTGAGCCGCGCCATCACCGATCCGGAGCGCGTGCGCGACACCACCGTGTTCGTCTCCGCCGATTCCCGACACGGCATCCATGCCGCCACCTCGACCTCCGGCTGGGCGTGGAAATACCCCGGCCGGCTCGGCGACAGTCCGATCCCCGGCGCCGGCTACTATGCCGACAGCCGCTACGGCGGGGCTGTCTGCACCCATACAGGCGAAATGACCATGCGCTGTTCGACCGCGCGCTCGATCGTGCTGGCGTTGAAGCTCGGCCGCTCGCTCGCCGACGCCGTCGCCCTTGCCGTCGAGGAATTGTCCGATCTGTCCGAAGGTTTCCTCGGCGGCGTGGTGATCCATGCCGTCGATGCCAATGGCGGCCACGAGGTCGTCAATTTCCGGTGCCCCGGCGAAATCCGCTACTGGCTCTGGAGCGACACGATGGCGGAGCCGGAGCTCCGCGCGGCGAAAACAGCCTGAGTTAAGAGGGAGTGATCCATGAAGCGACTCTTACGTGCCCTATTCGCGCTGGCGCTCGTTGCCGGCACCGCGGCTCCCGCGATGGCCGGAATGCTCGACGACATCCGCTCGCGCGGTGCCGTCAGGATCGGCGTCTCGCTCGGCGGTGAGCCGATCGGCTTCCGCGATGCCCAGAACAATCCCGTCGGCTATGACGTCGATGTCGCCACGCTCTTGGCCCAGAAGCTCGGCGTGCCGGTGAAGTTCACCGACGTGTCCGGCGATGCGCGCATTTCGATGCTGGTGTCCGGCCAGCTCGACATCGTCGTCGCCAACACGTCGGCGACGCTGGAACGGGCGAAGTCGGTCAATTTCACCATTCCCTACAACCGCGCCGGCCTGCGCGTCATCGTCCAGGCGAATTCCGGCATCACCAAGCTCGCGGACCTCGCCGGCAAGAAGGTTGTGGCCGGTCGCGGCACGACAGGCGAGATCTTCCTGAAGAAGTCTGTCCCGGCGGCTCAGATCGTCTACGTCGACCAGTTTGCTCCCGACGGAATACTGCTTCTGCAGCAGAAGCGCGTCGATGCGGCGATCGAGGATTCCTCGCTTCTGGACTATCTCGCCACCAAGAATCCGGCGCTCATCACCTTGGCCGGCCTCTTCTCCAACGACCCGATCGGTATCGCCGTCGCCAAGGGCGATCCGGAATTCGTGCGCTGGCTCGACATGTTCGTGTCCGACTACATCCAGTCGGGCGCCTACGAGGCGAACTACAAGAAGTGGTGGGGCGAGAACGCCAACCCGCCGACATTGAACCCGCAGTGGTGAAATTGGTTCGATCGACAACGCGGGCGGCGGTCCATTGGTGCGGCCGCCGTCCGCCAACAAGCAAGACTGGGATCCCCGACAGCGCGACCTCGTCCCGCTGTACAATCGCTCAAGACCAAAGTCTCGTCCCGGTAACCGCCGGATTGAACACGGTGGACCGGGCTTCTTCAGCCGCATGCGGCTGCGCGCCCGGCTCGATGCACCGTCCGGCTTGGCGCATGCTATGAAGGCTCGACTGATTCCCCCGGGTGTGGCGGCACGTCGCCGACAGCGCCTGCTGATCCTGCCCGGGGCAGGCTTCGGTCCGCGGGCGTGTCCCGATCGGATGCGCCCGCCCGACCGAAGCGGCCATGCTCCAGCAAGAGATCGGGACGGATTATGACGGGTGAGCGCAAACGCACGTCGCCGACGATTGCCGACGTGGCCGAACTGGCCGGCGTGTCACGCGCGGTCGCTTCACGGGCCCTCGCTCCGGAGCCGCGCCCGGTCGGCGCCGACAAGCGCGAGCGGGTGCTGAAAGCCGCGGCGGAACTGGGTTTCCGGCCGAACCTGCTGGCGCAAGGGTTGGTGTCGAAATCAGTCAACATCGTTGCCGTCATCGTCAACCATATCCACGACCTCAGCGACCTCGACCTGTTCGATCTTCTCCTCGATCGCATCCAGTCGATCGGCAAGCAGGTGATCCTCTTGCGTGTCGGCTCAGTCGACCGGGTTGATGAGTTCCTGTCGCGCGGCATCGCCTATCATGTCGACGCGGCGCTGGTATTCTCCGACTTCGCCGACGCCGCGACGGTCAGGAACATGTTCCGCACCGACCGGATCGTGATGATGAACGGGCGGCACGATCATCTGTCGGCCGCCGTCGTGCCCGACGAGGCCTCCGGTATCGCCGAGGCGGTCGCCGACGCCGCCGGCAAGGGCGTGCGCCGCGCCGCTCTGTTGACCGGACGCGCCACCTCGGAAGTGGAGCGCATCCGCGCCGCCGCCTATCGGCGCAGTCTTGCCGGTCACGGCATCGCGGTCATCCGCGAGATCCAGGGCGACTATTCCTACGCCAGCGGCCATACCGCCGCGGCCGCGCTGACCGCTGACGCTCCCGACGCGGTGTTCTGCACCTCGGACGCCATGGCGATGGGCGTATTGGACGCGCATCGCGCCGACTTTCCCGACAATACGCCGAAGCGTTTCCGCCTGTACGGCTTCGACAATCTGTCGATGACGCATTTCGACGCCTATCCGATTGCCTCGATCGGCTACGACAAGGCGGCCTATGTCGAGGCGATGGTGCGGCTGATCGAGGTGGCCGAGGGCAGCGACGGCATGACCGAAGCCGTGTCGATCCCGACCGCCTTCTTCCCGCGCGCAACGGCCTGACGGTCTGCGGCCTTACAGCCTGGTGCGGTGGAACAGCGCGGCCGGCAGCAGGCGGGCTGCCAGCAGGATCGGCCGCCAGAACCACGGGGCATAGACCACCGGGCCGCCCCTCTCGCCGGCCCTGACGATGATTGCTCCGAGCCGCTCGGGGCTTGCCCACAGCGGACCCCACCCGGTGATATGAGCGGTCATCGGGGTATCGACGAAGCCCGGTTTGATCAGGACGGTGCGGGCGCCGGTACCAGCGAGCCGGTGGGCGAGACCCTGCACCAATACGCCGAGGCCGGCCTTCGAGGCGCCGTAGACGTAGTTCGACCTGCGGCCGCGGTCGCCGGCAACCGACCCAATGACCAGCAGCGTGCCGGCGCGCTGCATTTCCAGGATCCTGGCTGCGGCGAGACACCAGGCGGCGGCGCTGGTGAAATTGCAGCGCAACAGATCAGCGGCGGCTTCGGGCGACGTCTCGAGCGTTCGGGGGTCGCCGAGCACGCCGTAGGCGATCAGCACAATGTCCAATCCACCGAGACCGTCGGCGATCGACGTCAGCTCGGCCTCGGCGTCGGCCGTAGCGCAGTCGAGCACGACCACCTTGGCCGCCCCGGCGCCTCTGGCCGTGACGTCATCTGCGATCGCCTTGAGCCGCTCGGCCTTCCGCCCGACCAGGACAAGCCGCGCGCCATCCTTGGCCCATAGCCGCGCGGCCGCCGCGGCGATCGCCGACGTCGCGCCGAGGATCACGACCCGCCTGGCAGCGCTACTCATTGCGACAGACCCTTGGCCGCAATCGGAAACTGACCCTCGATAAAGGCGCCGAGCGCCGCGATCGCCTGATCTTCCGTCCGCGGCAGCGCCGTGCCGTTGCCGGGCGCCTGGCGTTCCTTCAGGCACAGTCCGATGCGGGCAACGAATGGCGGCTGCAGGCCGCACTGCGCCAGCGCCGCCGCATCCGTCAAGATCGCATCGCTGGTTCCCTGCGCGACGATCCGTCCCCGCTCGAACAGGGCCACATCGTCGGCAAAGCTCCAGGCGAGATCGACGTCATGGGTGGAGAACACCAGGGTCGTGCCAGCCTTCGACAGTTTTTCCAATTCGGCGAGCAACAGCAGAGCGCCCTGCCGGTCCAGCCCGGCGGTCGGCTCGTCCAAGAGCAGCACGTCGGGGCGCATGGCGACAGCCCCGGCGATCGCCGCACGTTTCTTCTGGCCGAACGACAGCATATGCGTCGGCCTGTCGGCGAGATCGGAGATGTCGAGCGCCCTCAGCGCCTCGCCGACCCGTTCGCGCGCCTCGGCGTCGCCAAGACCGAGGTTCAATGGACCGAACGACACATCCTCGGCCACCGTCGCTGCGAACAGCTGGTCGTCGGCATCCTGGAGGACGAGACCGACCCGGCGGCGCCAGTCGATCAGGTGCCGGCGGCCGTAGCCGACCGGCAAGCCGTCGAGACGCACCTCGCCGGTCGACGGGCGCAACGTGCCGTTCAGATGCAGCAGCAAGGTCGTCTTGCCGGCGCCGTTCGGACCGAGGATGGCGAGCCGGCGTCCTCGCTCGACAGCGAGATCCAGTCCGGAAAGAGCGGCAACGCCGCCCTCGTAGGCATAGTGGAGGCCGATCGCTTCAAGAACCATCGTCATGCGAAAAGTCCGATCGCGGCGGTCGCCGCTTCGAGGGCAACGACGACGGCGATGCCGGAGGCTGTCGCGGGCCTGGCGTCCGACAGGACCCGCATGTCGCCGTGCCAGCCTCGAGCCGCCAGTCCGATTTCGAGCCGCCGCGCCCGGTCGAGCGCGCGCGGCAGGAGGTTGGCGATCAGAATTCCGAGCGAGCGTAGCCGCTGGCTCCAGCTGGCATGACCAAGGCGGGCGGCCTGGGCCGCATCCATGGCAAAGGCCGCATCGGCGAGGATGAACAGAAATCGATACATGAGGAGCGAGATCTCCGCGATTTCCTGGGGCAGGCCGATCGCCCGCAAGCCGGCGATCAGGGTGCTCGTCGGCGTCGTCAGCGCCAGGAACAAGAGACACGTCAGCCCGGCGAGAGAGCGAGCGGCCAGATGGGCCGCAGCCATGAGGCCACCGGGCGCCAGACCGATGCCGCTGGCGTCGATCCGGATGCTCAGCGATACGACGCCGACCGCCAGGAACCCGGCGGGCGCTGCCATCAGGCCGAGCCACAATCCGGGTGGCACGCGGGCGCCGACGAGCGTCGCCAGCGTCATCACGATCGCCACGACCGGAGCGCCCGCTGCCGGCGGCAGGGCGATGGCGAGAACCATCATCCCCAGCGCCAGAAGTGCCTTTTCAGCGAGCGGTTTCTTGTTCCAACGGTTGAGATGGGCCGACCTATCGATCGGAGACATTTTTCCCCGCGGTGCGCCGGCCGATGACAAAGCCGAGGAAACCGGCGCCGATCGCCGCCTGCAGGGCGAACAGCATGCTTTCGATCTCGACGCTCGGCGGCTTCCACAACGGCTGGAACCACGGCTGGTAATCCGGCCGGGCAGCGGCGATCGCCTTGGTACCGAGATCGTCCGAGCCCTTGAATTCGCCGCCGATGCCCGGCAGCAACAGAGGCGCGGCAATGATGAGGGTCGCGGCGGCGATGAGCCACCAGGAACGGTTGATCGTCATCGACGCACCTCCCCGGCGAGAACGGCGACTTCATCCACCTTGCCGGCCCGACCGGACAGGGCGTTCATCACGACGACGGTCAAAAGGCCCTCGGCGATCGACAGCGGCACCTGAGTGACCGCATAGATTCCGCCGAACTTCAAGGCGGCGCCCCAGAAGCCGGATTGGGCGTCGGGATAGGCAAGCGCCAATTGCACGGCAGTGGTGGCATAGGTGGCGAGATCGCCGAGCGCGGCGGCGAAGAATACCGCAACCGCGATGGCAATACCGACGGAGCGCATCCCGCGCCATACGGCGTAGCTGACCCAGGGGCCGACGATCGCCATCGAGAACACGTTGGCGCCGAGCGTCGTCAGGCCACCGTGCGCCAAGAGAAGCGCCTGGAACAGCAGAATGATGGTGCCGAGCAGCGCCATCACCGACGGTCCAAACACCACGGCGCCGAGCCCGGTGCCGGTCGGATGCGAGCACGAACCGGTGACGCTGGGCATCTTCAGCGCGGACAGCACAAAGGCGAAGGCGCCGGCGGCGGCAAGGTTGAGCCGGGCTTCCGGCCGCTCGCCGAGGATCTTCCTGACCTTCACTGCGCCGGCGACGACGAATGGTGCCGATACGACGAACCAGCCGACCGCATGGTCGACGGGAAGGAATCCTTCCATGATATGCATGCGAACCCTCCAGATCGATGCGCCGCACCAAGCCTTCCGTCAGACACCTCTGCCGAAAAGCACATCACCGAGGCACCCCGCCCGAGGATGTATACGACGCCTGTTCGATGGCAGGTCTCCTGGCTGGCGGGGCAATTCGACCGGTCGAGCCTTCCCAGCTCTCGCCTCCCCCTCTGGATCAAGGGAAGCAGCCAGTGGCAGGTCCGCGCACGGACCCTAAGGACCAGTCTCTCTCCGCTTACAGTTGCGGGGGCAGCTCCGGCCTAGGCCTGATCAGGCCGCACCGGATTCCCTTTTCACGCGCGTCCATTCGCGGACATCGCGCACCATCGTGCCGGATCCTAAGCGAAACGCGACGGTTCTGCCAATGCTTTTCTGATCGCCCGCCCCTCGGATGCGCACCTCTTCCCAAACGGTCAGGAGTGGGCCGGGGGCGGCGCGCAGCCGAGCAGCCGGGCGATGTCGAGGGCCATGCCACGGAGATCCCGCCTCGATTGCCAGATGAGCCACAATTGCAAATCGTAGTCCTCGCCGAGCGGGACAACCTCGAGCCCGGCTATGCCCTCGGTCGACCCCAGAGGCAACACCGAAACGAAGCCGTGCTCGCGAATGAGATTGATGATCACCGGCAACGAGTCGATTTCGACAAAATTCGCCGGCGTGCGGTCCGTGCCAGCGCCGCCGGCTTCGAAGATCGCCCGGATGGCGCCGCGCAGCCCGCTCCTCAGGCTCGGCACGGCGACGCGCGAACTGCGCAGCACCTCGAGCGGCGCGACCCCTCTCGGGTGGAGCCCGGACCTGCCGACCAGCCCCAGGCGCGAGCGGTCGATCGGCAGGCCTGCCAGTCCGTTGGTCGCGGCGGCCACGTCGACGAGCGCGAAGTCGAGCCGGCCGAGCTTCAGCGATGTGATCAGCTCTTCGGCAGTCGTTGAACTGAGGAACAGGGGACGGAAGTTCGGCAGGCGATCCCAACCGGCCACCAGCGCCGCCAGCCTGCGCGCGACCTGGCTTTCGTGGCCGATCGGTACGATCGAACCGATGCGGACCTGCCGACTTTCATGGCGGAAGTCATTGGCGGACGTGGCGATCATGCTGTGCCAGCCGGCAACCAGACGGACAGCCAGTCCGGCGACGCGAGCCCCTGCCGGCGTCGCACTGCACCCCGAGGCCAGACGTTCGATCAGCTGGACGCCGAGGTGTTCCTCCAGGCGCTTCAATTGCCGGGTGAGGTGCGGCTGTCCGAGCCCCAAGCGTAGCGCGGCACGGCGGATGCTGCCGGCGTCGAGGGTTTCGCAGAAGTGCTGCAGCGTCGCCACGGAGACCGGCAGGCCGACCACGTGACGGAGCCTGTCCTCGCCGCCCAGCGCAGGCGCCGCCAGTTCCTCGGCGAGGCGCCGCAGATTGCCGAGCTTGTCGACGAACCGCCGCCCGTCCAGGGTGATCGACAGGCTGCCGCCGTCGCCCCGGAACAGCTTGACCGCGAGGTCCGCCTCGACTCGGCGCACGGCATTGGCGACGCTGGAAACGGGGCGCCCAAGCCGTCGGGCCGCAGCGCGAAACGACTGTTCGGCAAGGACCACATCGCAGACGACCAAGGCGGCGATATCCATCCCGAGGCTCAGTTGATGCTTATCATTTGGGCAAGCCGCAATCCGATGCATAAGATGTACAGGATTTGGCATATCCCGGCAATGCCAGCGATCCTCTAAGGTCCCCTCGCTCCTGCCCTGGACGAAACAATGCCATCCCGCCCGATTCTGATCCTTGACGGTTCGCAGCTCGATTACCGCAGCCTGACCCTGATCGGTCGTGCCGAGGCCGACATTGTCGTCGCTGAAGAGGGCCTTAGCCGGGTGCACCGGGCGCGCGCCGTGCTCGAGGCGACGATGGCCGCCGGGACGCCCGTGTATGGCGCCAATACCGGCGTCGGGGCGATGCGCGATGTCACTTTCGGTTTGTCGGTGATCGATGAATTCAATGCCGGACTGATGCGGGCGCACCATTTCGGCACCGGCGATCTGTTCCCGGCCGACGTCGTGCGTGCGGCGATGGCGATCCGCGCCAACAGCGCGCTCGCCGGCTATACCGGCTGCACCGAGATGCTCGTCACCAGCTATGTCGACCTGCTCAACCGCGATGTCGTCCCGGTCGTGCGGCGGGCGGGTTCGATCGGTTGCGCCGACATCGGACTGATGGGGCAGATCGGCGCGGTGCTTGCCGGCGATGGCGAAGCTTATTTCGCCGGCAAACGGATGTCTGCCGCAGCGGCGCTGTCCGCCGCCGGGCTGGCACCGATCACACTCAAAGCCAAGGACAGTCTTGCCGCCATCTCCTCGAACGCCATCGGCTATGCCGTGGCGAGCCACGCGCTGCGCTCCGCCGCCGCCGCGGTTCGCACGCTGCTGGCCAGCGGCATCACGCTGGCCGCCGCGATGGGCGTTTCCTCGGCACCCTGGGAGGCAGCCGCCGCCATCGGCACGCCGGCACAGGCGAGCGTCGCTTCCTGGCTCGCCGAGGCCGCCAAGGCGGCCCGCGTTCCGGCAGACCGCGGCGTGCACGACCCGTTGTCGCTGCGGATGATGGCCCAGGTGTTTGCCGCCGCCGTCCAGCATCTGGAAGCCGCCGCACGCTCGACGCTGGCGACCACGGCGCAGTCGGACGACAACCCGGTCGTTGTCGGCGATCGGGTGCTGTCGTCGGGCGGCTCATTGCCGCTCGACGTGGCGATCGACTTGCAGTCGGCCGGGCTGGCGCTCGCCCATGTCGCGCGCAACTCATTCAATCGCTGCGTGCTCATCTGCAACGGCCGACGCCGCGAACTGCCGATCAATCTGGTGGCGCCGCATGTCGCCGCCACCGGCTTCGGGCCGATCCTGAAGCTGGCCGGCGAACTGTTCGCCCGCACCCTGTCGCTGATCCAGCCGATTTCGGCGCAATCGCTCGTGGTCGCCGACGGCATCGAGGACGAGGCGGCCTTTCTGCCGCTGGTAGTCGAACGGTTCGAGCGACAAATCAGGGCACTGCGTCGCCTCGCCGCGCTCGAATGCCTGTTGGCCGCCCAGGCGATCGATCTGATGCGCGACAGGCCGGAAGGAGTCGTCGGCCACGTTTACGACATCACCCGCGCGCATTCGGCCTTCTATGCCGAGGATCGCGCCCTATCCTGTGAGGTGGAAGCCATCGAGGCGACACTGACCAGCGGGGAGACGATGCTGCGCCTGCTCGATGCTGCACCACTGCCGTCGTTCGATGCGTTCTTTTCGCTCGATCTTGGATTTTGAGAATGCCGAACCGCGTGTCGCATGCGGCCGGCCGCTAGAGTGACGCCCTAAGCAGTCCCTTCGAACTAGGAGTCCGAACCATGCGCTTACCCGTTCTCTTCGCTGCCGCCGCCATCGCCGGTCTGATGGCAACCGCCGCATCGGCCAAGGTCGTCGTCTCCTCGAAAATCGATACCGAGGGCGGCGTACTCGGCAACGTCATCCTCTTGGCGCTGAAGGCCAGCGGCATCGAGACCGAAGACCGCATCCAGCTCGGCGGCACGCCGGTGGTGCGCAAGGCCATCGCTGCCGGCGAGATCGACATCTATCCCGAGTACACCGGCAACGCCGCCTTCTTCTTCTCCAAGGCCGAGGATCCCGTGTGGAAGGACGGCGCCAAGGGCTTCGAGGCCGCCAAGAAGCTCGACTACGACGCCAACAAGATCGTCTGGCTGACGCCGTCGCCGGCCAACAACACCTGGGCGATCGCCGTGCGCAAGGAAGTCGCCACCGCCAACAAGCTGAAGACGCTCTCCGATCTCGGCAAGTGGGTGGCGGCTGGCGGCAAGGTCAAGCTCGCCGGTTCGGCCGAATTCGTCAATTCCGCCGCAGCGCTTCCCGCCTTCCAGGTGACCTACGGCTTCAAGCTGGCCCCCGAGCAGCTGATCGTGTTGTCCGGCGGCGATACGGCCGCCACGATCAAGGCTGCGGCGGAGCAGACCAGCGGCGCCAATGCCGCCATGGTCTACGGCACCGACGGCGCCATTCAGCCCTCCGGCCTCGTCGTGCTCGACGACGACAAGGGCGTGCAACCGGTCTACCGTCCGGCTCCGATCGTGCGCGAGGCGGTGTTGAAGGACAATCCGAAGATCGCGGAGATCCTGAAGCCGATCTTCGAGAAGCTCGATCTGGAAACCCTGCAGGATCTGAACGCCCGCGTACAGGTCGGCGGCGAGCCGGCCAAAGCCGTCGCCGAGGATTTCCTGAAGAAGGCCGGCTTCCTGAAGTAAGCTGGCGCGCGTCTGTCGTGCCGCCGTCGCTGCTGACCCGCCCCGGTTTCGGGGCGGATCCCGGCCCGATGATCGCATCGTCCGTCAACGCGAGGGGT
>JARLIT010000382.1 GCA_031291575.1 Ancalomicrobiaceae bacterium | reverse complement strand
CCCAAGGCCAGAATTGCCCGCAACGACGGCATGGAGCCGACGGTGCGGACGAGAAACGGCCGGCAGGAGGTGATCTCTTCCGGTGTCGGCTTGTTTTCTGGCGGCACGCAGCGGACCGCATTGGTAATTGTCGCACCTTTGAGCCGCAGTCCGTCGTCAGGCCGCGCCTGGAACGTGCCCGTCGACAGGCCGAAATCGGCGAGCGTGGCGTAAAGAAGATCGCCGGCATAGTCGCCGGTGAACGGCCGCCCGGTGCGGTTGGCCCCGCGCACGCCGGGCGCCAGACCGACTACGAGGAGGCGCACCGCGCCGTCGCCGACAAAACTCGGCACCGGGCCGTTGAACCAATCGGGTTCGCGCTGCTGCCACTCGCGGCGAAATTCCGCGAGGCGCGGGCAAAGACCGCAGTCGTGCGGCGGATTGATGGGAGCGGTTGAATCGGTGAGGGCCATGATCGGGTCTGGGCTCTTTCGGCAACGAATTCCGGGCTGTGTCCCGCTCCGGTCGACGTGGCCTGACCGTTCTGGGGGCTCGAACAATCGGGGCGTGCATGCCAGTTCGGTCAAACGACTCGGCCGATTGCCCATGCGCCGGCACGCCCTCGAGCATTTTTGGCTTCGAGGCGAAGAATGGCACCCGCCGATCGCCTGATCACTTGCGTGAGTCTGGCTGGGCGAGCTTGCGCGACCGCCGGAGATGCAGCTCACACAACCGCACGTCGTCCGGTGCCGGACCGGAGGCGCAGCCAACCGCAGCAGTACGGCCGACCGGTCATCCGTGCAATCGAACACGCACAACCGCGACGCCGGCCGGCAAGTCGGCCGACCGGACCGCGGTAGCGTGGCGCCTGACGGCCGACGATCAGACGTCGTCGAACTCGTCTTCGAAGTCTTGCACGTGCTGGCGGCGCTGCGATTCCCGCTCGGCCATACGGGCCGCGCGTTCAGCCGGATCGCGCCCGATCCGCGACTGCAGTGTGGTCAAGTCGATGAAATGATCGGCCTGGCGGCGCAGGTCGTCGGCAATCATCGGCGGCTGGGTCTGCAACGTCGAAACGATTGAGACCTTTTTGCCCTTGCGCTGGATCGCCTCGACGAGGCGACGGAAGTCGCCGTCGCCGGAGAACAGCACGAGGTGGTCGATATGGTCGGCCATCTCCATCGCGTCGACGGCGAGTTCGATGTCCATATTGGCCTTGATCTTGCGCCGGCCGGTGGAATCGAAGAACTCCTTGGTCGGCTTGGTGACGACCTTGTACCCATTGTAATCCAGCCAGTCGATCAGCGGCCGAATTGACGAGTACTCCTGGTCTTCGATTAGGGCAGTATAGTAGAAAGCCCGCAACAGATAACTTTTCGATTGGAAGTCCTGCAGCAGCCTTTTGTAGTCTATGTCGAAGCCGAGCGCCTTCGATGTTGCGTAGAGATTTGCCCCGTCGATGAACAGGGCGACTTTTTCGCGTGAATCAAACATATTTTACTTCTTTGAGATTTATCGTTGCTACGGGTGGGAGCTCGCATGAAATTTGCGAGCGATCCACCCGGGTTCACGTTCTCGACGCACCCGCCTGTCGGCACGAAATGTCCAGCCATCCATGGAATTCCGTGCAAAGGAATCTAGAACCCACCAAACTGGATGCATCTAACAGTCGCCAAGCTTAGCCGAATTCGAAGCAGATGACCAGCAACTTCGTGATCATATCGCAAAAACGTTAGTTGATAGCGGTGGGGCTCAAGAGACAGCTCTTTGAGCGGTTGCATACGGGCGGGCTTAACGTCCTGATCGGAATGAAAAAGGCAGGTTTTTGCAGGGTAGAACCGACTGCCTTGTTTTCGCCACACTGGATAGATCTGGCCGCTAGTTGGAAAAACATGCACAAAGTCCAGAACACGCGATTTGCCGCGGCGGGCGATGGATGTCCCTTGCTGCCACGTTGCGGCATTTCGTCGAAATTCTTGCGTTTTGCGTTCGCGGGCCTTAGGTATCGCTCAACGTCATTTCCCCGGAGACACACAAATGGCACGCGTCACCGTCGAGGATTGTATCGACAAGGTGGAAAACAGGTTCGAGCTGGTGCTTCTCGCCGGCCATCGCGCCCGCACGATCTCGTCCGGCTCGCCGATCACGATCGACAGGGACAACGACAAGAATCCGGTCGTTGCCCTGCGCGAGATCGCAGAGGAGAAGATCTCGCCGGAAGATCTGAAGGAAGAATTCATCCACTCGCTGCAGAAGTTCGTCGAAGTTGACGAACCCGAGCCGGAACCGGTGCCGCAGATCGCGGCGCCCGGCGCTGGCGACGACAGCGACGTGCAGTTCGACCGCATGTCCGAAGAGGAACTGCTGAAGGGCCTCGAAGGTCTGGTGCCGCCGGACAAGGAAGAAGAGGACTGAGGCGGAGCCGGCTGCTCAGTCTGCCGCTTTCCCCGGCGCCGGCCCTTACGTCCGGCGCCGCGGGTCATCGTGATCGACGGCGATGATCCGTCCACAACAGCCGGCAGGGCCTTGGTCCTGCAATAACGCACGGGGCGCCTGTCGCTGGTGCTCTTGCGGAGGACCGGCCGAGCGGTGTCCAATGCGGTCGGGTGAGCGGGCGACCGAATCCTCGCGCGTCTTCCTCCGCCGCCGCACGAAACTGTCGCAGCTTCCCTTCGGGAGCAGAGCGACGGGACATCCGCCATGATGCGACAGTACGATCTCGTCGAGCGCGTCAAGCGCTACAATCCTGCTGCCGATGAGGCCTTGCTCAACAAGGCCTACGTCTACGGCATGATGAAGCACGGGTCGCAGACGCGCGCCTCGGGTGACCCCTATTTCTCGCATCCGCTCGAAGTTGCCGCCATCCTGACCGACCTCAAGCTCGACGACGCCTCGGTGGCGGTGGCGCTGTTGCACGACACCATCGAGGATACGGACGCGACGCGCGATGAGATCGACGCGCTGTTCGGGGAGGAGATCGGCGGGCTGGTCGAGAGCCTGACCAAGCTGAAGAAACTCGACTTCGTCTACAAGAAGACGCAGCAGGCGGAGAATTTTCGCCGGCTGCTGCTGGCCGTCTCCGACGACGTGCGCGTGCTTCTGATCAAGCTTGCCGACCGGCTGCACAATATGCGCACTCTCGGCGCCATGCCGGACGCCAAGCGCTTCCGCATCGCCGAAGAGACGATGGAGATCTATGCGCCGCTGGCCGGCCGCATCGGCATGCAGGGCATGCGCGAGGAATTGGAAGACCTCTCCTTTCGCTATCTGAACCCAGACGCCTACACCAAGATCACCCAGCGTCTGGCGACGCTCGCCGAGCAGAACAAGGATCTGACGCCGAAAATCGAACAGGCTCTGACAGAGAAGCTGCAGTCGGCCGACATCAAGGCGCTGGTCAAGGGCCGGCAGAAGAAGCCCTATTCGATCTTCGTCAAGATGCAGAGGAAGGGGGTTTCCTTCGAGCAATTGTCCGACATCTTCGGCTTTCGCATCATTGTAGCGAAGGAGGACGACTGCTATCGGGCGCTCGGCATCGTGCATCGCACCTGGTCGTCGGTTCCCGGCCGCTTCAAAGACTATATTTCAACCCCGAAGCAGAACGACTACCGCTCGATCCACACCACCGTCGTCGGCCCCGGCCGGCAGCGCGTCGAATTGCAGATCCGCACCGAGGAAATGCATAGGGTCTGCGAATACGGCATCGCCGCACATGCGCTCTACAAGGACGGCGCGCTCAATCGCGAATCCGGCGCCTTCACTTGGCTGCGCGAGACCGTCGACCGGCTGAACGACCCGAACCTCAATCCGGAAGAGTTTCTGGAAAACACCAAGCTCGAATTGTTCCACGATCAGGTGTTCTGCTTCACGCCGAAGGGCAAGATCATCGCCCTGCCGCGCGGAGCGACGCCGATCGACTTCGGCTATGCGGTGCACACCGACGTCGGCAACACCTGCGTCGGCGCCAAGATCAACGGCCGCATCATGCCGTTGATGACGGAACTGGCGAACGGCGACGAGGTCGAGATCATCCGCTCCAAGGCGCAGGTGCCGCCGCCGGCCTGGGAGCACATCGCGGTGACGGGAAAGGCGCGCGCCGCCATCCGGCGGGCGACGCGCGAGGCGGTCAGGAAGCAGTTCGGCGGGCTCGGCCGGCAGATCCTGGAGCGGGCCTTCGAGCGTGCCGAACGACCGCTGTCGGATTCGATCTTGGCTCAGGCGGCGCCACGTCTCGGCCACAGCGCCATCGCCGACCTGATTGCCGCGGTTGGGCGCGGCGAACTGACGTCGGAAGCCGTGCTGAAGGCGGCCTATCCCGACTACCAGGACGAGCGCGCGGCCTCTTCGCCCAAGCCGGCGGCGGGCGAGGGCTGGTTCGGCCTCGATCGCGGCCGTACCATGAAGTTCCGCGTGCCCGGCGAGGCCGAGGCGCCGGAACATTCGATCCCGATCCGCGGCATTTCTGGCGATCTGCCGGTGCAATTTGCCTCTGGGGGGGGCGCAGTGCCGGGCGACCGCATTGTCGGCATCCTCACGCCTGGTGAAGGCATCACCGTCTATCCGATCCAGTCGCCGGAATTGAAGGAATTCGACGACCAGCCGGAGCGCTGGCTCGACGTGCGCTGGGACATCGATCCGGACGATCCCGTGCGCTTCCCGGCCCGCATCGCGCTGACCTCGCTGAACGAGCCGGGCTCGCTCGCCCAGATCGCCCAGGTGATCGCCGAAAACGACGGCAACATCGACAACATCAAGATGGTGCGAAAAGGCGCCGACTTCCATGAGATTGTGATCGACATGGAGGTCTGGGATCTGAAGCACCTGAACCGCGTCATCTCGGAACTGCGCCAGAAGCCGATCATCGCCAGCGTGAACAGGGTGAATGGGTGAGTGGCGACGGCGGCAAAGCCGCCGGCAAATCGCTCCAGTGGAGTGATTTGAGCCGCGAACGCGCCGAGCTTGCGCGAGGTGCCGGCCCGTGGTCGGCCTTCGGGCGACGAACGCGTGCGAAGCCCGAAGCGAGGCGCCGGCAGGCGAGGGCACCGCACATCTCGTTCTTGGGGGCAAACGACAGAACGTGCCGGCGTGGCGGACGCCTGTGGCTTCTCGCGAACAGACTCGCTGCCGAGGAACGGTAAGTTGATCGTGATCTCTGGGCGGGAGTTCGGCATAATTCTGCGATCAGTCTGACCCTCGCACCCACCACTTCGACCGGAAACACCCATGCCCGGCCCCTTCCTGATGCTCTATCTCGGCTGTTTCTCCGGCCTTCTCGCCCTCTATTTCGGCTGCGGCATCGTCCTTTCCTGCGTCAATGCCCGCCATCCCGAGCGGCGCATCCAGACGCGGAGCCAAGCCGACATCGTCGCCGCCGAAATCCGCCAGAGCGTCGTGGCGCTGATCGAGATTGCGGCGCTTCTCGCCAGCGGGCTGTGGCTGCAGGCCCGCGGGTGGACGCTCGTCCCAATCGACGTCTCGATCGCACATCCCTGGTCGATCGTCGCGGCTCTGGGGCTCTTCGTCCTGTCGCTCGTCCTCTACGATGCCTGGTTCTACTGGGGGCACCGGCTGATGCATTGGAAGCCGCTCTACCGCTTCCATGCCCTGCATCACCGTTCCATCGTGCCGACGCCCTGGTCGAACAATTCCGACACGCTTGTCGGCGCCTTCATCGAGCAGGCCTATTTCCTCGTCGTGCCGTTCATTCTGCCGCTCCCTGCGGCCTTCATCGTTCTGCACAAGATCTACGATCAGGTCACCGGCATGATCGGCCATGCCGGCCACGAGTATTTCGCCTCGCCGACGGCGCGCGCTCCCTGGCTGATGCTGTGCACCACCTTCCACGACCAGCACCACGGCGCCTTCCACTACAATTTCGCCAATACGTTCTCGATCTGGGACCGGGCGATGGGCACGCTGCATCCGCGCTACGACGAGACGGTCGAACGGCTGCAGGGCGGTTCTGCGGACCGGTCGAGGTGAGCCCCACGCGGACGTCATCGACATGGGCGCCCTTCGGTGCTGCCGATTTCCATCTGCCGCGAATTCCTCTAAACCTCGCGACACAATGGAGACGATCGATGACGCGCGACGAGGTATTGCAGCTGTTCAAGGACTGCGGGGCCATCCTGGAGGGGCATTTCATCCTGTCCTCCGGCTTGCGCTCGCCGGTCTTCATCCAGAAGGCACGCGTGTTCATGCACCCGGACAAGACCGAGATCGTCTGCAAGGCGCTCGCCGAGAAGATCCGTGCCGCCGATCTCGGCCGCATCGATTATGTCGTCGGCCCGGCGCTCGGCGGCATCATTCCGGCCTATGAAACCGGCCGGCATCTGGGGGTTCCTGCCGTTTGGGTCGAACGCGAGGCGGGCGAAATGCGGCTGAAGCGCTTCGAAATCGCGCCCGGCGCCCGCGTCGTGGTGGTCGAGGACATCGTGACCACGGGTCTCTCCTCGCGCGAAACGATTGCCGCCTTGCAGGCGATCGGCGCCGAAGTGCTGGCAGTCGCCTGCTTGATCGACCGCTCCGACGGCGAGGCCGATGCAGGTGCCCGCCTGATCTCGCTCGCCGGCTACAAGGTACCGGCCTATCCGGCCGATGCGCTTCCCCCCGAACTGGCGGCGATTCCGCCGATCAAGCCCGGCAGCCGCGTGACTGCCTGAAAGGGCCGCCCCATGATCATCGGCATCGGCTCCGATCTGATCGACATCCGGCGGATCGAAAAGACGCTCGAGCGCTTCGGCGAGCGCTTCACCCAGCGCGTGTTCACCGACATCGAGCGCGCCAAGTCGGACCGGCGCGCCAACCGTGCCGCATCCTACGCCAAGCGTTTCGCCGCCAAGGAGGCGTGTTCCAAGGCGCTCGGCTCCGGCATTGCCATGGGTGTCAACTGGCGCGAACTCGGCGTCGTCAATCTGCCTTCCGGCAAGCCGACGATGAAGCTTCTCGGCAGTGCCGCGGCGCGGCTGGCCGGGCTGACGCCGCCGGGCTTCAAGCCGCGCATCGATCTGACCATCACCGACGACTATCCGCTCGCCCAGGCATTCGTCGTCATTTCCGCCTGGCCGCCGGACTGGCCGGAACCGCCGAAGGCGGATCGGGCATGAGCGATGGGGTGCGTTTTGCCGGCTTTTGCCTCGCTTCCGCCTGAAATCCAAGGGAACACGTTGCAGGCCGTGTCGCGAGCCTATATCACCAACGCCGATCGGCGCGCTGGGTGGGCTTTGCGACAGACAGGGCAGTTCGGCGAACTTAGGGCTTGAGGGCGAATGAGCGTGACCAGCGACGAACAGAAGAACGAGGGCGGCATTGGCGAGATCATCTCCATCGTCCTCCAGGCGTTGGCGCTGGCGATTGTCGTGCAGCTGTTCTTCTTCCAGCCGTTCAACATTCCGTCGGGCTCGATGGAACACACCTTGAGAGTAGGCGACTACCTCTTCGTGTCGAAATTCTCCTACGGCTACAGCCGCTATTCCTTCACCTCGCACTTCCTGGGCGTCGATCGCGGCGTCATCCCCTTCTCCGGCCGCATCTTCGGCTCCGATCCGAAACCCGGCGACATCGTCGTGTTCCGCAAGCCGACGGATGACGCGGTCGACTTCATCAAGCGTGTGGTCGGGCTGCCCGGCGACAAGATCCAGATGAAGCAGGGCGTGCTGCACATCAACGGCACGGCGGTGAAGCGCGAATACGAGAAGGACTTCGACGAGATCGACTACACCGGCCGCCGGGTCACGGGTAAGCAATACCTGGAGACCCTGCCCAATGGTGTCAGCTACCATGTGTTGAAGCAGACCGACGACGGTCCCTACAACAACACTCAGGTCTATGAAGTTCCGCCCGGCCACTACTTCATGATGGGCGACAACCGCGACAACTCCGCCGACAGCCGCTTCCTCAACGAGGTCGGCTTCGTGCCCGCGGACAATCTGATCGGTCGCGCCCGCATCATCTTCTTCAGCCACGCGGGCGACACACCGGTCTGGCAGTTCTGGAACTGGCCGTGGACGCTGCGCTTCACCCGTTTCCTGACACTTCTATGAGTGACGACGACCGATCCATCGCCTCCCTTGAACAGCGCATCGGGCATCGCTTTGCCGACAGGCGCCTCATCGAGCGGGCTCTGACCCATACCAGCGCGGTATCGCTGGGGGCGGACAGCTACCAGCGGCTGGAATTCCTCGGCGATCGCGTGCTTGCACTGACTATCGCGCGCATGGCCTACGATGCCTTCCCGGCGGCCGACGAGGGCGAACTGGCCCGGCGACTGAACGCGCTCGTGCGCCGCGAGACCTGCGCCGAGGTCGGCCGCACGCTCGATCTGGGGTCGGTGCTGCGGCTCGGGACCGGCGAGGAGCAGACCGGCGGGCGGACGAAGACGGCCATTCTCGGCGATGTGATGGAGGCGGTGATCGCGGCCATCTATCTGGACGGCGGATTCGCTGTAGCCTTCGACTTCGTCGCCCGGCATTGGGGCGAGCGCATGAAGGCCGCGCGCGGGCCGTTGCGCGACGCCAAGACGACCTTGCAGGAGTGGGCGCAGGGGCGCGGCCTGCCGACCCCGATCTATCGTCAGGTCGCGCGCACCGGACCCGATCACGACCCCGAGTTCACCATTGCCGTCGAGATCGCCGGCATTGAAGGCGCGCAAGCGCGCGGGCGGTCGAAGCGCGAGGCCGAACAGGCCTCGGCTACCTGCCTGCTCGTGCGCGAAGGTCTATGGAAGGAAGATGCCGTTGGCTGACACGCCCGAGACCAGACCTGTCGAAGCTGCCGAGGCGGATCCCGTGACTGTGGCCGAAAGCCCGACCCGCGCCGGCTTCGTCGCCTTGATCGGCGCCCCCAATGCCGGCAAGTCGACGCTGCTCAATTGCCTCGTCGGCTCGAAAGTATCGATTGTCACCCACAAGGTGCAGACGACCAGGAGCCTCGTGCGCGGCATCGCGCTGCTCGGGACCTCCCAGGTCATCTTCGTCGACACGCCCGGCATTTTCCGGCCGCGTCGCCGGCTCGATCGCGCCATGGTCACCACCGCCTGGGGCGGCGCGCATGACGCCGATCTGGTCGCCGTGCTTGTCGACGCGAAAAAGGGTCTCGACGACGAAGTGCTGACCATCTTCGAGAAGATCGGCGAGGTGCGTCACCCGAAGATCCTGATCCTCAACAAGATCGACCTGATCAAGCGCGACACGCTGTTGGCGCTCGCCGCCGAGGCGAATGCCAAGGTTGCCTTCGAGCGCACCTTCATGGTCTCGGCGACCTCCGGATCGGGCGTCAGCGACGTCATGGACTGGTTCGCGCGAGAAGTACCACCGGGCCCGTGGCTCTATCCGGAAGACCAGATCTCGGATTTGCCGATGCGCGGGCTTGCCGCCGAGATCACCCGAGAAAAGCTGTTTCTGCGCGTTCACGACGAGTTGCCCTACGAATCGACCGTCGAGACCGAGCAGTGGAAGGAGATGAAGGACGGCTCCGTCCGCATCGAGCAGACGATCTACGTCGCCCGCGACAGCCAGAAACGCATCATTCTGGGAGCGAAGGGCGAGACCATCAAGGCGATCTCGATGGCCTCGCGCAAGGACCTCGCCGAGCTGCTCGATCATCCGGTGCATCTCTTCCTGTTCGTGAAGGTGCGCGAAAGCTGGTCGGACGACCCCGAGCGCTACCGCGAGATGGGGCTGGACTTCCCGACGAAGTAGGGGCGTCCGGCATGGGGTGGGGCCATGCAGTGGCAGGATGACGCGATCGTGCTCGGCGGCCGCCGGCAGGGCGAGGCCAATGTCGTCTTGGAAGTCATGACGCGCGAACGTGGTCGCTGTCTTGGCCTGGTGCGCGGCGGCCGCTCCGCCCGTCACGCCGCCGAACTGCAACCCGGCAACGGCATCGGCGTCACCTGGCGTGCCCGCCTCGACGAACACCTCGGCACCTTCGCGGTCGAGCCGGCGAAGTCGCGTGCCGCCGATCTGATGGCCTCAAGCATCGGCCTCAACGCCGTGCAGACGCTGGCCGCGCATCTGCGCCTTCTGGCCGAACGCGATCCGCATCCCGCCCTCTTCACCGCGCTCGAAACCGTGCTCGATCATGGCGTCTCGCCGATCGAGACCGGCGGTCTCGTCATCCGCTTCGAACTCATGATCCTCGAGGCGCTCGGCTTTGGCCTCGACCTTGCCGCCTGCGCCCTGACCGAGGCGACCTCCGATCTTGCCTACGTTTCTCCGCGCACGGGACGCGCTGCCTCGCGCGCCGCCGGAGAACCCTGGGCCGACCGGCTCCTTGCCCTGCCGCCGTTTCTGACCGACGAGCGCAGTCATGTTCCGCCGGCGGCCGAGGACATCCGCGCCGGCTTTCGGCTCACCGGCCATTTCCTCGCGGTGAACGTCTGGGGCCCGCGCGGGGTAGAGCCGCCGCCGACGCGCGACGCCCTCGTTGCCGCGCTCGGGCGCTAGAGCGCGATGCTGTCACATGGAAGCATGTGATAGCTGAATCAGCGCTCTAGACCTTTGATAGAGCAGTGATTCAGATTTCAGATGGATCGCCACAGCGATTCCATCTGAAATCATCCTGCTCTAGAGCGTGTCCCGTTCGGATAGAAACGATCCGAACGATGAGGACGCGCTCCAGCTCTTGAATCTGGAGCATTTCCTTATCGGTCAAATGAATCCACCTGACCGGGAAGTGCTCTAGCAACCCGTTCGATGAAGCTGGGGCGTTCTACGCGCTAAACGATTAATTAGCGCCTTGCGTGCATGCTGAGTTTTGTACGCAAGGATCCGCATGACTGGACAGGAGCCGCTTTTCCTGTCTGGGCAGCGCATCGAGATCGCGAGACGACGATCGGATGTGCACGGGAGCAGATTTGGGGGGAAACCAGGGACCAATCCACAATCAGCGCTGAAGTCGCCGGAACCTGTCCGGCCGTCATGTTTTTGGATCCTTCAGGCCGAAAGCGATCGCTGGTCTGGAGCCCTTCGGGAGATCTATCGGATCCGCCGCGCATGCAGACAGACCTCAACCGCCGTCCCAAGGACGGTTCCGTCGCAGAGGATGACAGGACCGACGCCGTCGCACCTTTGGTGGCGCACGGCGGACCCATCTTGTCCACCGTCGCCGACAGCTTCCACAGCCAGCTCAGCGCCATCCACCAGAAGTTGATCAGTCCGCAGGCTGAGCGGCTGATGATCGCCTTCGAGAATATCCGCGAAGGGCTCGTCATGTACGACGAGAACGAGCGCCTCGTCATGATGAATCCGCGCTACGCCGAGATGTACGCCATCCCGCCGGAGTTGCAGCAGCCGGGCGTGCTGTTTTCCGAACTCCTGGATTACTGGGGCTGCATCGGCCTCCTCGACGTCGAGGACAACCTGACGAAGCGCCGCGACGTCGCCTCGCGCGGAACCGCCACCTGCCTCCGCCTGCACCTGTGCGATGGGCGCGTCTACGAGCTGAACGAGCAGCCGTTGCCCGGCGGCGGCTGGGTATCGACCCACGACGACATCACCGCGCGCGTGCGCGCCGAAGAACGCATTCTGTTTCTGGCGCGGCATGACCCGCTGACGGGTCTGGAGAATCGCGCGAGCTTCCACGAGGGCCTGTCGACCTATCTGGCCCAGGCGGCCAAGAACGGCGAGCCGCATCGCTTCGCCTTGATGATGTTCGACCTCGATCGCTTCAAGGCGATCAACGACCAGCTCGGGCACGACTGCGGCGATCAGGTCCTGAGCGAGATCGGCCGGCGCGTGTTTCGCGCCCTGCCGCATGGCGCGCGCGTGGCCCGTCTGGGCGGCGACGAATTTGCCATCGTCCTCGAAGTCGTCGATCGCGGTGCGGCCCATCGTGTCGCGTCGGACGTCATCGCCGCGATTGCGGAGCCGTTTGAATTCGACAATGTGACAGCGGAAATCGGCGCCAGCCTCGGCATCGCCTATCATCCTGACCATGGCGTCGACGTCACGACGTTGATGAAATGCGCCGATCAGGCGCTGCGGATGGTGAAGTCGCGCCGCACCGAGACCATCCTCGAATACGACCTCAGCCTTGGGGCGGAAGAGACGCGGCGCGGCGAATTGATCAACCGTCTGCCCACCGTGCTCGATTCAGGCGAGATCGTGCTCTACTTCCAGCCGATCGTCCATGCCGCGACCGGCCGATGCACATCCGCGGAAGCGCTGTTGCGCTGGCGCCATCCGACATTCGGCATGGTG
>JARLIT010000381.1 GCA_031291575.1 Ancalomicrobiaceae bacterium | reverse complement strand
CGATGCTGCCGTGGAGATGTTCGCTGCCGAATGCTACTGGCGCGACCTGGTGACCTTCACCTGGAACATCAAGACGGTCGAGGGCAGGGGTGAGGTGCGCGACATGCTCGCCCACTGCCTTGCCACCACGAAGCCGCGCAACTGGCAGGTCGCCGACGGCGAATCCGCGACCGGCAGCGACGGCGTCCTCGAAGCCTGGATCTCCTTCGAGACGGAGGTGGCGCGCGGCTACGGCCTGATCCGGCTGAAGGACGGCCTGATCTGGACGCTGCTGACCACCATGGTGGAATTGAAGGGCTTCGAGGAAAGGGCCGGCTTCACCCGCCCGCTCGGCGCCAAGCACGGCGCCGACCTCGGCGCCAAGACCTGGAAGGAGGAGCGCGAGGAGGAGGCCGCCACCCTCGGCTTCACTACGCAGCCCTACGTGGTGATCCTTGGCGGCGGCCAGGGCGGCATCGCGCTCGGCGCTCGGCTACGTCAGCTACAGGTGCCGACCATCATCATCGAGCGCAATGAGCGGCCGGGTGACAGCTGGCGCAAGCGCTACAAGTCGCTCTGCCTGCACGATCCGGTCTGGTACGACCACCTGCCGTACATCGACTTCCCGAAGAACTGGCCGGTGTTCGCGCCGAAGGACAAGATCGGCGACTGGCTGGAATTCTACACCAAGGTAATGGAACTGAACTACTGGTCGAAGACCACGGCGAAGAAGGCGAGCTACGACGAGACGGCGAAGGAATGGACCGTGGTCGTGGAGCGTGACGGCCAGGAGATCGTGCTGAAGCCGAAGCAACTGGTGTTCGCCACCGGCATGTCCGGCAAGGCGAACATCCCGAAGTTCAAGGGCATGGAACGCTTCAAGGGCGAGCAGCACCATTCCTCGCAGCATCCGGGACCGGACGGCTACAAGGGCAAAAAGGTGGTGGTGATCGGCTCCAACAATTCGGCCCACGACATCTGCGCCGCGCTCTATGAGACCGGCATCGACGTCACCATGGTGCAGCGCTCCTCAACGCATATCGTGCGCTCGGAATCGCTGATGGAGATCGGTCTCGGCGGGCTCTATTCGGAGCGCGCGGTCAGGTCGGGCGTGACGACGGCCAAGGCCGATCTGATCTTCGCCTCGCTGCCCTACCGGATCATGCATACGTTCCAGAAGCCGGTCTACGACAAGATCCGCGAAGTCGATGCCGCGTTCTATGCCGCACTGGAGAAGGCCGGCTTCCAGCTCGACTTCGGCGCCGACGAGTCCGGCCTGTTCATGAAGTACCTGCGCCGCGGCTCGGGCTACTACATCGACATCGGCGCCTCGCAACTCATCATCGACGGGAAGATCAAACTCGTCGCTGGCCAGGTGGACGAGATCACCGAAGGCGGGGTGAAGCTCGACAACGGTCAGGAAATTCCGGCGGATGTCATCGTCTACGCCACCGGCTACGGCTCGATGAACGGCTGGGTCGCCGATCTCGTCGACCGGGAGACCGCCGACAAGGTCGGCAAGGTCTGGGGGCTCGGTTCCAATACGCCGAAGGATCCCGGCCCTTGGGAGGGCGAGCAGCGCAACATGTGGAAGCCGACGCAGCAGGAAGCGCTGTGGTTCCACGGTGGCAACCTGCACCAGTCGCGCCACTACTCGCAGTATCTGTCGCTGCAGTTGAAGGCACGCATGGAAGGCATCCCGACGCCCGTCTACGGGCTGCAGGCGGTCCACCACAAGGGCTGAACTCGGCTGTCATAATCCGCGGGTTGGCGATGGTCGGCCCGCGGGACTGCGCTGCGATCCTCCACCCGTTCCGGTCGATGGGCCGGAGCCAGTCGGCCGTTGCCGGCCGATCTTGGACGGTTCATCGGCATCGGGACGAGTGCCGTCTCACGCGAAATCCAATTCCGGCCCGAGCGGCACGATGCCCGACGGATTGAGGCTCTTCAGCGAATAGTAGCCGCGTTTGATGTGGTCGATATTGACCGTCGGCCGGATGCCGGGGATAGCGATCACCCGCTTCAGGTAGGCCGAGAGATTGGCATAGTCGGCAAGCCGCTGCCGGTTGCACTTGAACAGGCCGTGATAGGCGGCGTCGAACCTGACCAGGGTGACGAACAGGCGGATGTCGGCCTCGGTGAGGCGCTCACCGACGAGGAAGGTCCGCCCGTCGAGATGCGCCTCCAACGCGTCGAGTTCGGCGAAGACGTCGCGGAACGCCGCTTCATAGGCTCCTTGCGTCGCGGCGAAGCCGGCCCGATAGACGCCATTGTTGAGGCGCGGATAGATGCGGGCATTGAGAGCATCGATCTCGTCGTGCAACCCGTCTGGATAGAGGTCGATGTCGTTGCTGGCGAGCGCGCCGAAGCCGGAATTGAGGATCCTGAGGATGTCGGCAGATTCGTTGTTGACGATCGTCTGCCGCTGCTTGTCCCACAAGACCGGGATGGTGACGCGGCCGGTGAAGGTTGGATCGGCGCGCGTATAGATCTCGTGCAGGTACTCGGCGCCGTAGAAGGGCTCGCGCCCCGTATCCAGATGATCGGAAAAACGCCAACCCTGATCCGTCATCGCTGGATCGACGATGCTCACCGAGATGACGTCCTGCAGCCCTTTCAGCGCCCGGGCGGCGAGGGTGCGCGATGCCCACGGGCAGATCAGCCCGACATAGAGGTGGTAGCGGCCGGCTTCGGCCGCAAAGCCGCCTTCGCCTGTCGGCCCCGGCGATCCGTCCGGCGTGACGAAGTTGCGGAAGCTCGAGACCGGGCGGACGAAGGCTCCGCCCGGGTCCTTGCCGTCCGAGGGCTTCCAGTTGGCGCTCCATTGGCCGTTGACCAGCATGTCATCCTCCCGAGGGTAATACGTTATATGTAGGGTGACGAATGACTGAACCGAGCCCGCGACCGGTGCGATTTGTGGGAACACACCGTTCGATGATGCGCGGTACCGGCGGCTGATCGCATGGTTTACGTCATTAACCTTATATCGTTGCATCTTTTCAAGACTCTCTCCGTAGTCTCGGCTCCTTGATCTTCCCTCGCATGCGAATGTCTGGAGTAGCGCCATGCGGTTCAGGTTGTTCCTCAGTCTTTCCATGGTCGTTGCCGGACTGTTCGGCACTGCGACGCCGGCCGCGGCGCGGTCTGCCGGCGAATCCGAACTCGTCGCCTTTGGCGGCTATCAGTCGGGCACGATCGTGGTGCGCACGGCCGAACGGCACCTCTATCTCGTCGTCGGCGACGGCCGAGCCATCCGCTATCCGATCGCCGTCGGCCGACCGGGCAAGGAATGGGCGGGCGCGACCTATGTGGCTCGCAAGGCCGAATACCCCGTGTGGAGCCCGCCGGCGGAAGTCAGGCGCGATTCCCCGAACCTGCCGGAGCTGGTGCCGCCCGGGCCGCGCAACCCGCTGGGGCCGCGTGCGCTGGTGCTTGCCGCCGGCGAATACGCCATCCATGGCACCAACAACCCCGATTCCATCGGCACCAAGGCCTCCTACGGCTGCATCCGCATGTACAATCAGCACATTCTCGATCTCTACGAGCGGGTGAACGTCGGCACGCCGGTGGTGGTGGTGCAGTAGCGGCGGACGAAGCGACCACGCGGTGTCCTATCAGTGGTGGCCGCTGGCCTTTCGAGCGGCGAGGGCAGGTAACCGAGCGGTCTCGTTCGCGAAATCGACTGGGCTGGTTGACAGCGCCAGCCCGTTGGCCTAGCGGATTTGCCTCGCCTCGAGCCCGATCGGTCGAACGACTGTCTGGCCGGTGGCAGGCCGTCGAGGTCGTTCGGGTGGCTGCGCCCCGCCCTTCCTCGGGACCGTCCGTCCTTCGGCCGCTTCATCGAACCCAGGCCCGCCGCCGATGTCCCGCAACATCCGAGATTTCCATCGCATCGTCGTCAAGATCGGCTCCGCCCTGCTGGTCGACCGGGCAACCGGCGCGCTCAAAGTCGCTTGGCTCGACAGTCTGGCCGACGATGTCGCCGGTCTGGCGGCGGATGGCGCGGAGGTGCTGATCGTGTCCTCGGGCGCGATTGCGCTCGGCCGCGGCCGCCTCGGCTTTCAGAAGGGCAAATTGCATCTCGAAGAAGCGCAGGCGGCGGCTTCCGTCGGGCAGATCGCCCTGGCGCACGCCTATTCGAGCGTGCTGGGCAAGCGCGGCCTCACTGCGGCGCAGGTGCTCCTGACCCTCGACGACACCGAGAACCGCCATCGTTACCTGAACGCCCGGGCGACGCTCGGCACGCTGATCGCCCGCAAGGCGGTTCCCGTCATTAACGAGAACGATACGGTGGCAACCACCGAGATCCGCTACGGCGACAACGATCGGCTGGCGGCGCGCGTCGCCACGATGATCGGCGCCGACCTCCTGATCCTTCTCTCCGATATCGACGGGCTCTACACCGCGCCGCCGAACGACGATCCGACGGCCGAGCACATTCCGCTCGTCGAGCGCATCACGCCGGAGATCGAGGCGATCGCCGGCGGGGCGGGTTCGGAATACTCGCGCGGCGGCATGAAGACCAAGATCGAGGCCGGCAAGATCGCCTGTGCCGCCGGCACGACGATGATCATCACGCTCGGCAAGCGCCTCAATCCGCTCACGGCAATCGACAACGGCTACGCCGCCACATGGTTCCTGGCCGAGGACAACCCCGTCACGGCGCGCAAGAAGTGGATTGCCGGTTCGCTCGATGCGCGCGGTACGGTGACCGTCGACGCCGGGGCGGCCCGGGCGCTCCGGTCCGGCAAGAGCCTGTTGCCAGCCGGCTGCATCGGTGTCGACGGGAAATTCTCGCGCGGAGATACGATCATCATTCTCGGGCCGGATGGCCATGAACTCGGGCGCGGGCTGGTGTCCTTCGACCATGACGAGGCCGAGGCGATACTCGGGCGAAAGTCGCATGAAATCGAATCGGTTCTGGGCTATATCGGGCGGGCCGTGATGATCCATCGCGACGATCTGGTTTTGCGAGGCGAATGATGTTGCGCGAGGCGCGGGTTTTGGGGTCGAGCGGGGTCGACGAGGTGATGCGCACGTTGGGCGGGCGGGCGAAAGCCGCCGCGCGCGAAATCGCGTTGGCGCCAGCGCCGACCAAGACCGCAGCGCTTCATGCCATGGCGGCGCACGTGCGCGCAGCTGGATCCGACATCCTCGCGGCCAATGCCGAGGACGTCGCCGAGGGCAAGCGGCACGGTCTGACCGGGAGCTTCCTCGATCGGTTGACGCTGACGCCGGCACGGCTCGAAGCAATGGCGGCGGCCGTCGAGGAGATCGCCGACCTGCCCGATCCGATCGGCCGGGTGCTGGCGTCGTGGGAACGTCCGAACGGGCTGAAATTCGAACGGGTGGCGACGCCGCTCGGCGTCATCGGCATCATCTACGAGAGTCGGCCGAATGTTACCGCCGACGCCGGTGCGCTCTGCCTGAAAAGCGGCAATGCGGCGATCCTTCGGGGCGGCTCGGACTCCTTCCGCTCGTCTACGGCAATCGTTGCGGCGCTGAAGCGTGGGATCGCCGAGGCCGGGCTCGATCCCGACGTCATCCAGTTGGTGCCGACGCGCGACCGCGCCGCAGTCGGGCTGATGTTGACGGGGCTCGACGGAGCCATCGACGTCATCGTGCCGCGCGGCGGCAAGAGCCTGGTCGCCCGGGTGCAGGCGGAAGCCCGCGTGCCGGTATTCGCCCACCTGGAAGGGATCTGCCACATCTATGTCCATGCGGCGGCTGATCTCGCCATGGCCCGGGAGATCGTCGTCAACGCCAAATTGCGCCGCACCGGCGTGTGCGGCGCCGTCGAGACGCTGCTCGTCGACCGCGCGGTTGTCGACACACACCTCCGCCCGATCCTTTCGGACCTGATGGGGCGCGGCTGCGAGATCCGCGGCGATGCCGAGGTGGTGGAGTGCGTCGCCGGCACGGTCGCGGCGACGGAGGCCGACTGGTCAACCGAATACCTCGATGCCATCCTGTCGGTTCGGATCGTCGACGGTCTCGATCAGGCCATCGCCCATATCGAGACCTACGGTTCGCACCATACCGATGCCATCCTCACCGAGGATCCGACGGCGGCGGAGGCGTTCCTGGCGCACGTCGATTCGGCGATCGTCTTGTGGAATGCCTCGACGCAGTTCGCCGACGGCGGCGAATTCGGCTTCGGCGGCGAGATCGGCATCGCTACGGGCAAGATGCATGCGCGCGGTCCGGTTGGCGTCGAGCAGCTGTGTTCCTTCAACTACCGCGTCCGCGGCACGGGCCAGACCCGGCCGTGACGGATCGTTCGACCCAGCCTGGCCCCGCCTCCATCGATCCGGACGATCTCAAGATCCCAATGGCCAAGCCCGGCATGGCCATCGGGCTTTTGGGTGGCAGCTTCAACCCGCCGCACGCCGGGCATCTACATGTCGCCAGCGTCGCGCTGGCGCGGCTCGGTCTCGACCGGGTGTGGATGATGGTCACGCCCGGCAATCCGTTGAAGGAGCTGAACGGTCTGCCGACGCTGGCCACTCGCATCCGGGCGACGCGGGCGCTCGTGCGCGACCCACGCATCGTCGTGACCGGCTTCGAAGCGTCGCTCGGCTCGGCCTACACCTGGACGACGATCCGCCATCTCGTGCAGACGTTTCCACGTGTCGACTTCGTCTGGGTGATGGGCGCCGACAATCTCGCCGGCTTCCACCGCTGGCAGCATTGGCGCCGGATCGCCGCAACCGTGCCGCTCGCCATCGTCGATCGGCCGGGATCGACCTTGTCGGCCCAATCGAGCCCGGCAGCGGCGGTGATGTCGCAGGCCCGGATCGGCGAGGCCGCCGCTGGGACGCTGGCCGGCCGTCCGGCACCGGCCTGGGTGTTCCTGCACGCGAGGCGCAACGATCTGTCCTCAAGCCGGCTCAGGGCCGAGGGTCGCGGGCTATAGCGTCGTGACCTCGCCGCGTCCGCCGGCGCGCCGACCATGCGGGCCTCAGCGAAGCCGATACAGCGTCGTTCTGATCAGACCGCCGAACTGAAATGGCAGTTCGAGGAGCTGGGTCTTGTCGACAAAGGCGAGATTGAACGGTGGCTTTGCCAGGTCGACGCCGCTATCCAGCAGGGTACGTTCGCTCGGTCCGGTGTATTTGTCGACGTTCGGGCGGAACGAGGGCATCGCCGGAACGTGTTCCGTCACGATCAGGTATCGATACGGGCGTTGGGCATGCAGCTGCCCGACAAACGACGTGATGTCGGCATTGCTCAGGTGCTGCAGGACTTGCCGGACGAAGGCGACGTCGCCGTGCGGCAGCTCATCCTTGGTCATGTCGAGGTCGCGGAAGACGAGCCGGTCGTCGCGATGGATCAACCTGTTCCGCTCCAGGATCTTCCGTGAAATGTCGCAGGCGGTATACGACGACGCCAGGGGTAGGAAGTTCCGACCAACGTTGAAATCGCCGCAGCCGAGGTCGACGATGCTCGGTCGGTTCAGATCGGTCAGAATGCGACTGACGCAAGCAACATACGGAGCGACGATTTCGGCCTGATGTGACCCGGCTCCCGATGTTCCCTGGCCCGATTTGTCTCTGCCCCAGGTTCCGCCGGCGTAAATTTCGTCGAATATCTGACCCGACCTTTGGTGTTTGTGCTGGTGGTCGTCGGGACGATCTCGAAACGTCCGAGCGCGCCTGACCCGGAGCCGGATCGATCGTGCCAGAACACTCAACCAGCGCCTCAAGGCTGATCGGCCCGTCTTTGGTGGCGGCGCCGCCTGGGTCACATCTGGCCGTCTCGGATGGCGGCCGTGAGCGGGATGACGGTGACGCCGCGCGCGTCGAGCGATTTCGCCCAATCGGAGATGCGCCTGACGGTCAGCGGCAGCGCCGAGGCGATGCCGATGGCCAGCCCCTTCGACCGGGCGAGGTTTTCCAGCTGCGTCAGCCGGGCGTTGATGGCGGCCTCGTTGGCGTTGGTGTCGATGGTCAAGTCGGCGCGGGCAAACGGCGTGTGGACGGTGCGCGCGGCGGACTCGGCCATCGAGCGGCTGGACGACCCGTCGTCCAGGAACATCACGCCGCGCTGGCCGATGTCGTGCAGGACCGGCTCGAGCTTGTCGCTGGCGGAGGTGAACTTGGCGCCGGTGTAGTTGACGACGCCGACGTAGTTGGTGAAGCGCGCCATCAGCCACTGCAGTCGGTCGCCGTTCTGCTCCGGGGTGAGCGTGGTCAGCAGGGTATGCGGGCCGGGGTCGGTATCCGGATAGTCGAACGGCTCCATCGGTAATTGCAGTAGAAGTTCATGGCCCTCCTGGCGCGCGCGCTGCATCCAGCGATCGAGGCTCGAGCCGTAGGGCGCGAAGGCCAGCGTGACGGCGGGGGGCAACAGTCTGATCGCCTCCTGCGTCGTCGTCTGACTGAGGCCGAGCCCGCCAACGATGATGACGACACGGGCACTGGCTGCGGGCAGCGCCGGCGCCGGGCGGGCGTAGAGATCGACCGGGCGCGAGCCGTCGGCGGCGATCTTTGGAATGAGGCCGTAGCGGCCGCGCTCGGTGATCTTGCTGATCGGCGTGGAGGAGAGCGGCTGTCCTTCGACGATTTCGACCGCTGGCGGGCGCTGCTTCAACGGCGCCGGATCGTCGGCAGTGGCGGCGGGCTTCGACGGATCGTTGGCGTGTTCCTCGTCGCCGGGTTTGGCCGGCGCCGGCATCGGCTGCGGCTCGGTGCTCTTCTTCGGGTCGGCGAAAGCGACGTCCTTGGGATTGAGTCCGGTCTTGGTCCGGTCGATGCGCACATAGGCCACCGGCTCGCCGCCGAGCGGGTCGCGCACCGTGGCGATCCAGGCGGCGGCGCCGAGAACGGTGGCGGCCAGGATCGTCGCGCCGATCAGGCCGAGAGGAAGGCGCGTCAGCTGCCCCTTCTTGATCGCCTTCAACCCGAGCGGTTTTGACAGGTCGTTGGGCATGGGGCTCCTGATCGTCGAGCGAGAGCGGGCGGCACGTCGGGCTGATGGCGCAAGGCTGCGGCGCGCGCCGGTCCGGATGCGGAAGCTTAGGTGATTCGGGTGCTCGATTCGTTAACGCTTCGTTGCGGCGACGGCGAGGCGAAAGCAAAAGGCCGACCGGTTGTCCGGACGGCCTTTCCCTTCCGAGCCAGGGCCCGGAAATGCTGCTGTGGTGTGTCTGACGTCTGGTCTGATCCGGCAAGGCTGCTGCTTGTCGGAAACTGGCGTCAGTTCGGGATGGCCGTCTTCGGATTGGCCGGGAAGGCGCTGTTGAGCTTGACGCCGCGCAACAGATCGAGGGCGAAAGCAAGCGCCTTGTCGTCCTTGGCATCCGGCGGCACATAGGCCTGGCTTCCGGTCTTCTCGTCGGTCGGCGCCCCGTCGGTGGGGTTCTTCAGGTGGCCCTTGAGGCTCGCCTCGCCCTTGGTATCGTCCTTGCCCTTCAATTCGGGAGGCGGATCCTGCAGCACCTCGACGTCGGGCGTGATGCCCTGCGCCTGGATCGAGCGGCCCGAGGGAGTGTAGTAGCGCGCCGTCGTCAGCCGGAGAGCCCCGCCATTCGGGCCGATCGGGATGATGGTCTGCACCGATCCCTTGCCGAACGAACGCGTGCCAAGGATGGTGGCACGGCGATGATCCTGCAGCGCGCCGGCGACGATTTCCGAGGCCGAGGCCGAACCGCCGTTGACCAGCACGATCACCGGCTTGCCGGAGGTCAGGTCGCCGCCGGGACGGGCATTGTAGCGCTGGCTCTCGTCGGCATTGCGACCGCGGGTCGAGACGATCTCGCCGCGTTCGAGGAATGCGTTCGACACCTGGATGGCCTGATCGAGGAGGCCGCCGGGATTGTTGCGCAGGTCGAGGATCCAGCCCTTGACCTTGTCGGGCCCGATCTCCGCAGTGGCCTTCTGGATTGCGTCTTTCAGCCGGTCGTAGGTGTGCTCGTTGAACTGGGCGATCTTCAGATAGCCGATCTCGCCCTCGACGTGCCACTTGACCGGATTGATCTGGATGGTGGCGCGGACGATCTTGATCTCGATCGGGTCGGCGACGCCGTCCCGCTTGATCGTCAGCTTGATTTCGGAGTTGACCGGACCGCGCATCTTGTCGACGGCCTGATTGAGGGTAAGCCCCTGCACGCTCTCGCCATCAAGCTGGGTGATGATGTCGCCGGAGCGAACGCCAGCGCGCGCCGCCGGCGTGTCGTCGATCGGAGTAACGACCTTGATGGCGTTATCCTCCATCGTCACCTCGATGCCGAGGCCGCCGAACTCACCATGGGTGGACAATTGCATGTCCTTGTAGCCCTTGGGGTTCAGGTAGCTCGAATGCGGATCGAGCGACGACAGCATGCCGTTGATGGCCGACTCGATGAGCTTGTCCTCGTCCGGCTGCTCGACGTAGTCGGTGCGGATGCGGTCGAGCACGTCACCGAACAGCATCAGCTGGCGATAGGTCTCCGGACTGGCGGCGAGCGCCGTACCGGACAGCATTTTGGCGCCGTTGTTGACGCCCAACATCAGCCCGGCGCCGAGCACGGTACCAACCAACAGAAGCGACAGTTTCCGCATTATCCGCGAACCTTTTCGTCGTGTGCCTGAACCCACCAGG
>JARLIT010000380.1 GCA_031291575.1 Ancalomicrobiaceae bacterium | reverse complement strand
GCGGATGCGCTTGGCGATGCGGCCCAGTTGCAGGCGGACGATGCCGCCGAGCATTTCGCCCGACAGCGGGAAGTAGGGGATCACCACCAGGCGGCCGATCAGGGCCGGCGGGAACACCTTCAACAGTTCCGGCCTCAGCGCTGCGACGATCGCCTCCGGATCCGAGGCGAAGGTCGGGTTGCGGCCAAGGTCCATGATCACGTCAGTGCCGACGTTCGACGTCAGGATGATCAGCGTGTTCTTGAAGTCGATCCGTCGGCCGGTGCCGTCTTCCATCTGGCCCTTGTCGAACACCTGGAAGAACAGCTCATGCACGTCCGGGTGCGCCTTCTCCATCTCGTCGAGGAGGACGACGGAATAGGGCTTGCGGCGCACGGCTTCGGTCAGCCTGCCGCCCTCGCCGTAGCCGACATAGCCGGGAGGCGCGCCCTTCAGGGTTGAGACGGTGTGAGCCTCCTGGAACTCCGACATGTTGATGGTGATGATGTTCTGCTCGCCGCCGTAGAGCGATTCGGCCAGCGCCAAGGCCGTCTCGGTCTTGCCGACGCCGGACGGCCCGCACAGCATGAACACGCCGATCGGCTTGTTCGGATTGTCCAATTTGGCGCGGTTGGTCTCAATGCGCTTGGCGATCATGGCGAGGCCATGGCTTTGCCCGACGATACGCCGATTGAGGATTTCCGACAGCTTCAGGATGGTCTCGATCTCGTCCTTGACCATGCGACCGACGGGGATGCCGGTCCAGTCGGAGACGACCGAGGCGACCGACTGCTCGTCCACATGCGGATAGATCATCCGCTTCTCCGGATCGATGCCCTCAAGGGCCGCGGACTTTTCCTTCAATTTGGCGCGGGCTTCCTCGAGCTTGGCTTCAGCTTCCGCGAGTTTGGCCTCGGCTTCTCCGGTGACGGCTTCGTCTGCGCCCGGCCCGGTCACCGGTTCGGGGTTGGCCAGAGCGTCGCGGGCGGCATGGATCTCGTCGACCAGCGCCTTTTCCGTCGCCCAGTCGGTTTCGAGACCGGCAAGCTTGTCCTTGAGGTCGGCTATCTCGGTGTCGATCTCGGTCACCCGCTCGTCGTCGCCGGCTCCGAGGTTGCGATCGGCGACGAGTGCCGCGCGTTCGTTCTCCAGCGACGCAATGGCGACGCGCGTATCCTCGATCAGCGCCGGCGTGGCGCTCAAGGAGATGGCGACGCGGGCGCAGGCGGTATCCAAGAGGCTGACGGCCTTGTCCGGCAGCTGGCGGGCCGGAATGTAGCGGTGCGACAGCTGCACAGCGGCGACGACCGCCGCATCGGAGATTCTGACCTTGTGGTGCTTCTCCATCGGCTTCAGGATGCCGCGCAGCATGTCGCAGGCCTGCTTGACGCCGGGTTCGTCGATCTGGATCGCCTGGAAGCGGCGGGTCAGCGCCGGGTCCTTTTCGAAATACTGGCGGTATTCGGACCAGGTGGTGGCGGCGATGGTCCTGAGCGTGCCGCGGGCGAGCGCCGGCTTCAACAGGTTTGCCGCATCGCCGGTGCCGGCGGCCCCGCCTGCACCGATCAGCGTATGCGCCTCGTCGATGAACAGGATGACTGGCGTTGGCGAGTTCTGCACCTCGTCGATGACGGAGCGCAGGCGCTGCTCGAATTCGCCCTTCATCGAGGCGCCGGCCTGCATCAGGCCGATATCGAGGGCGCAGAGGCGGACGCCGCGCAACGGCGGCGGCACGTCGTCGGCCGCAATGCGCTGGGCAAAGCCTTCCACCACCGCGGTCTTGCCGACGCCGGCCTCGCCGGTCAGGATCGGATTGTTCTGGCGGCGACGCATCAAGACGTCGATGATCTGACGGATTTCCTCGTCGCGGCCGAGGATCGGGTCCATCGTGCCGGACTTCGCTTTGGCGGTGAGGTCTTGGCTGAAACGGTCGAGCGCGGTGGTGCCCTTCGCCGAGGCGGCTTCGGCGCCGGGCGTGCCGGCGGCCAGAAGCCCGGAGCCGTCCATCGGCTGCAGGCTCTCCTCATCCGAGCCGTGCCAGGCGCGGCGGTATTCCGAGGTGAGAGTATCGCCGTTGATCTTCTTGAATTCGGCGGACAGTTCGTAGAAGGCCTTACGCAAGTCCTCTTCGAGGAAGCCGCCGACCAGGAGGTGGCCGGAGCGGATCTGGGTTTCACCGAACATCAGGGTGGCATAGTGCCAGCCGCGGTCGAGGATCAGCTGTACTGGCCGGGCGACGCCCGGCATTTCGGTGACGTTCTTGCGGAAGCCGTTGATCGCCCCGGCAAGATCGGACATGAGCTTGCCGCGGTCGAGTTTGAAGTAATCGGCGGTCAGCGCCAGATCATTGCGCTCTTTCTGCAGGATGTGGAACAGCCAATGGGCCAGTTCGACGTTGCGGTGGCCGCTCGACTTGGCGTGGCGCAGAGCCTGGAAAAACGCTTCGTAGCCAACCCGGTTCAGTTTGCCGGTGACGGCTTCTAGACTGATGTCAGCCAATTTCGTCTCCCTTTAAGTCATTCTGAAAAATCTGCAGGGCGAGACTAGTCGCAATGGCGCGTCCGTTCAACGCTGGGCGCGGAGAAATTCGGCTCTTCCGGCGTCGCGCGGGGCTCGGCTGTTCGGCTCGCGCAGTGCCGAGACTGCCTGTGGAAATCGCGGGAAACGAGCTGAACGGCGGGTAACGGCGAAAGCTAAAATGCGATCGGATGTTGCCCCTGCCAACGATACGTAGTTGGGCGTAACACACCATCGGTCCGGGCGCTGCTATTGTTAAGGAAGGACTGACGATTTGGGCGGTCTTCGTTAAGATCGAATATCTGATCGCTGACAATTATGTGACCCGGATGGATCAACTCCCGATAATCTATCGCCAATCCGTATCCGGACCGGTTTCAGGGCTGTCCTAGCCAGGACATGCCGCCGCTATGCATGTCGCACGGGCGTAATTTGATCGAGCCGCATTTCCGTGTGTCCGGCGCAGCGAAATCGGCGAAAGCAAGGTCGGTGCGACGCACGACAGCCATCCGCGGTTCAAGTTGCGTGCCGGACGTCTAGGCTCCATCTTGCCGCCGCCGCATGCCTTCCCCGCCTTCGACACGTCCGGTCCGACGGCCGGCGGCAGCCGCCACAGTCTCCGTCCAGCGAGACTGTCCCGGACAGCATTTTGAACTGCCTGCGTCATTTTATCGAAGAGATATCGACGATGTGCTGTTGCCCGCATTCAGGCCTTCTTCTTCTCACGGTCGATCCGGTTGGGCGCGACGACGACGCCCGTGGCCACCCGGAGGCAACCCAATGACGACCGCCCGCATCGACATCGGCATCGTCGTCTGCACCTTCCATCGTCCGAAACTGCTGGCGGCGACGCTCTTGAGCCTAGCGGCACAGGAGATCCCGGCCGGGGTCGGCGTGACCGTGCATGTGGTCGACAACAGCGACGACGGTTCGGCCGCTTCGACGGTCGCGCGCATGGCGGAGGCGCACCCAATGCCGATCCGCTACGTCAAGGCGCATCCGGCCAGCATCTCGGTCGCCCGCAACACTGGGATCAAGGCGAGCAGCGAACCCTATCTTGCCTTCATCGACGATGACGAGATCTGCGCGCCGGGCTGGGTGGCGGCGGTCGCCAACGGGCTGCGCCGTCTGCCGCACGACGTCTTGTTCGGCAAGGTGGTGCCGGATTTCGAGGCGCCGGAGCAGGCGAGCGACGCCGTCCGTCGGCT